>DATJSH010000276.1:0-12284 GCA_035504235.1 Allostellaceae bacterium
GGCCGCAACGTCGTTCTTGACAAATCCTACGGCGCGCCGCGCATCACCAAGGACGGCGTCACCGTCGCCAAGGAGATCGAGCTTACCGACAAGTTCGAGAACATGGGTGCGCAGATGGTCAAGGATGTGGCGTCCCGGACCAGCGACCAGGTCGGCGACGGCACCACGACCGCGACCGTCCTGGCCCAGGCGATCGTCCGTGAGGGTGCCAAGGCGGTTGCCGCCGGGTTGAACCCGATGGACTTGAAGCGCGGCATCGACATGGCGGTCAACTCGGTCGTCGAGACCGTCAAGAAGGTGGCGAAAAAAGTCTCGACCAACGCCGAGATCGCCCAGGTCGGAACCATCTCGGCCAATGACGACCGCGAGATCGGCGAGATGATCGCCGCCGCGATGCAGAAGGTTGGCAACGAGGGGGTGATCACGGTCGAAGAGGCGAAGAGCCTCGCGACCGAACTCGATGTGGTCGAAGGCATGCAGTTCGATCGCGGCTACATCTCGCCGTATTTCGTGACCAACGCCGAGAAGATGATCTGCGAGCTCGACAACCCCTATATCCTGTTGTTCGAGAAGAAGCTGCCCGGCCTTCAGGTGATCCTGCCGCTGCTGGAAGCGGTGGTGCAGAGCAACGAGCCGCTGCTGATCGTGGCCGAGGACATCGAAGGCGAGTCGCTCGCCACCCTGGTCGTCAACAAGCTTCGCGGCGGGCTCAAGGTCGCGGCGGTCAAGGCACCCGGCTTTGGTGATCGCCGCAAAGCGATGCTCGAAGACATCGCCATTCTCACGGGGGGTCAAGTTATCAGCGACGATCTCGGCATCAAGCTCGAGACCGTCACGCTCGATATGCTCGGCCGCGCCAAGAAGATCATCATCGACAAGGACAACACGACGATTGTCGATGGCGCCGGCGCGAAATCAGACATCCAGGCGCGCTGCACGCAATTGCGCGCGCAGGCCGACGAGACGACCTCCGACTACGACAAGGAAAAGCTCCAGGAGCGCCTGGCGAAGCTCGCGGGCGGAGTCGCGATCATCCGTGTCGGCGGCGTCACCGAGGTCGAGGTCAAGGAGCGCAAGGATCGCGTCGACGATGCGATGCATGCCACCCGGGCGGCCGTGGAAGAGGGCGTCGTTCCCGGCGGCGGCGTCGCACTCCTTTACGCGAGCCAGGCGCTGGGCGGACTGAACCCGGAGAACAACGACCAGAAGGTGGGCATCGACATCGTTCGCCGCGCGCTCCAGGCGCCGGCCCGGCAGATCTTCGAGAACGCCGGCGCCGACAGTTCGGTGATCATCGGCAAGCTGCTGGAAAAAGGCGACGCCAATCACGGTTTCGACGCTCAGAACGGCACCTATGTCGACATGGTGTCGGCGGGGATCATTGACCCGGCCAAAGTCGTCCGCCTGGCGCTGCAAGGCGCCGCTTCGATCGCGGGCCTGCTCGTCACGACCGAAGTGATGGTCGCCGACAAGCCGCAACCGAGCGCACCTGCAATGCCCGGTGGGATGGGCGGCATGGGCGGGATGGATTTCTAAATCCGGTCGCGAGTTTGACCGCCGATGTAAAGGACCGACGGAGATGAAACAGCAGCTGATTCAAGCCGCCGAACGCGGCAATGCCGAGGCCCAGTTCAATCTCGCGATCATGTATGCAAACGGATTGGTCGACAGTCGCTACGTCGTCGAAGGCAACCACTCGGAGGCGATGAGGTGGTTGCGCGCCGCCGCGGAACAGGGGCTCGCCCGCGCCCAGGTCAAGCTCGCGGAAATGTACGGCAAGGAACCCGACGGTTCGGTACAGGCCTGCGAATGGTACCTGCTGGCGGCAAAGGGGCTGCGCGGGGCGCATCTTCAGAAAGTGCAATCTGTCTATGAGCGTGCCTCCCTCGGTTTGACACCGGACCAATCCGAGGAGGTTTGCCGCTTTGTGCGAGATTGGACGCCAAAAGTTCCCGGCGCCGCAGCGACACTGCCTCCACCTGCTGCCGGCCGGGCGTCGCCATGAACAAGACCTGGTTCGTCCCGCCTATCGTCATTCCGGTTTTGTTAGGCCTCGGTCTGGCGGCACTGATCGTCTTCCGGGCGCTCGCATGAAAATGGAGTCGGCAGATGCCGCCGACGGCGCCGATGAACGATCGCTTGCTCGCGACATGCTTGATGTCCATGGGCCGAAGGCGGCCGTCGTGGCACGGGACAATGCGCGTACCGCGGCGCTCGCCGGGCGGCGGTCACAGGCAAAATTCTGGATTCGGGTGCTGGGGCTCGTCCAGCAGAGTGACGTCGATATGGAAGAGCGACGAGGCGGCGCTGAGCGTCGATTCACGGCAAGCCCAACTCAAGGATAACTGAAATGCATATCGCCCCGACGAACAACCGCGGTTTCAAGACGTGGTCGAAGGACCATCGGGCAACCAATGACAACGACGACAATTCCGGCGGAGCTACTCCAATCGCTGTCCGAAAACCTTCTTCCGCCGAAGAAGGGCTTGAGGAGGTCGTGCATCGCCCATGGCGGATACCCGGCGTAGGCGGCGCGTTTTAAGGGCCGGCGCACTATTAAGGCTGCCGAAAACGAGACGCCCTAATGCCGCGCGGCCCCAAAGGTCAAAAGCGCCCCGCCGACGTGATCGGCAACGCTGTCCGCGTTATGCGCATAGCGACTGGCGAGGAAACCGAGGACACCGATCCGGTCAAATCGGCGGCGGCGGAGCTGGGATCGCGTAGCCGGACGCCTCCGCCAAACTTGGCGATTTAAAAAAGCTGACCTCGGAATACGAGCAGCGAAACTTCGTCGAAAAAGGCGGCTGGGCCACTGCCAGCGTCTCGGTTGCTCCCAATTATCAGCTCGTGTCGGAGTGCAGCAAAAAGATCTTGGCGGGAAATGCGTAGCTACCGCCCTCAGGGACGGTGGAGGAGCATTAAGAATCCGATAGCCTCGGCGGCGATGCTCAGATGCACATGTACGATGCGATCGGCTTCTTCTCCTTGATGCTGCGGGGCCAAGTAAGCGACCATCACCGTGGTGCTGTTCCAAACCTTCCCCGCTAGGCGTGGAAAGTCCGGCCGCAGGATGATCACGGCCGGGTCCCAACCAATTTGCTGTCGATTGCCATCATGTTCTCATCAGTGACGACCCCAGGGCGACTGACGGCCTGGCAGACTTAGGCGCCCGCTCGGTGCCCGTAATGGTTATTGGCCGCCCACAGGCAGGCGAACAGCGCAAGAAAGCCCGCATTCACGAAGAGGTAGACAATGACTTGGTTCATTGACGATCTCCGCGCACCAATTTCAACGGGAACACGATCGACGCCGACAGCGGACCCGGGAACGTCATCCGTGGCGCCCGGCCGCGAGGCGGCGTGTCGTGATCTTCGGATGCCTGTTGGAGTGCCAACAAAGCCAACAAGCCCCGGGGAGGAGAATAAATATCATGATATTCCATTTGATTTAAGCTTTCAATAAAGTCCAACTCTCTAATGATAAGCCAAGCGATAAAAAATTACAAGCGTGAATTAAATTGAAATATTGGATTCAGATGCGATATTTTGTTCTCTAGTATTTTTCAGGTTGTTCCGATGGAAGGAAAAGATTTTCCGCTTCCGGGCACCCATGCTGCTCGCAGCATCGGCTGCACTTGTCCTGAGGCGAAGTCTGTCGCGGGCACGTTTGACGACCCTTGGATCTTGGATATCAAATGCCCTTGGCACGGCGAGCAAGCCTTCGAGGAGCATATGAAGGGGGCTCGGCACTAGCCCGCACTCGCGGTGCCCCGCCCTCGCATGGTGGCGGCGACCCGAAGCGGAGGGGTCGGCATCGGCGTTAACAATTCTGCCGCACGCCAGCTCTGTCTGCGCGGAGTACAGCTTCGCGGCGGACGCGGCAGCTATTGGGAAGACCGCCTTCATAGGGTCAGAGGAAGCCGCGCATCTTTGCGGCCGTCGCTGCGGCGGCACTCTGCAAAAAGCCGAGGTCGCTGCCCGGCAGCACGACGCGCACGCCCATCTCGATATAGCGCTTCAACAGCGCCTCGTCGGCGATGCCACCGACCCCCGCATGCTTGCCGTGCTTCCGGCACGCATCGACCACCGCCTGATAGGCGGCGACGATGCGCTCGTCGCCGAACCCGCCGGGAATGCCGAGCTCCATCGCCAGATCGTTGGTGCCGATCAGCAGCGAGTCGATCCCCGGCACCGCGGCGATTGCCTCGGCGTTCGAGATCGCGAGTTGGGTTTCGAGCATCACGATGACCATGGTCGCGCCGTTGATCGCGGCGCAAGTCTCACCGAGCGGGTGCTTCGCGTACCGGAGATGCGGCAGCCCCCCGGCGACCGAGCGGTGCCCTTGCGGCGGATAATGCAGCGCCGCGGCGACCGCCTTCGCTTCTTCCGGCGTATCGACATGCGGCATGACGATGCCGAGCGCGCCGCCGTCGAGCACGCGCGTCGCCATCCACAATTGCCGCGCCGGCACGCGGACGATCGGCGCGATCCCGACCCCGAGCGCGGCAACGGAAATCTGCACCGCCATGTCGAGATCCATCGAATTGTGCTCGAGATCGAGGAACAGCCAGTCATAGCCGGCGGCCTTCATCGCCGGCGCGATGTCGACGGTGCGCGCCTGGCGCAGAATGACCCCGAGCGCCAGTTCCCCCGCCGCAAGCTTGTCCTTCGCCGCGTTTTGCACGACCGCCGGCATAGCATTCTCCCTTCGGTGATGAGGCCCGACAGAGTCTAGCGGGTTCGCGACCCCGCGGAAACGCGGCGCAACCGTGCGCAAATTGCTTTTCGCACCACGCGGCGCTGCCGCTACCATCTTAATTGAGAATGACTCGCGTGGTTTGACGATGCCACCAACGCTGTCCCGGCCATCGCAGGAGCCTCCTGCGGCCGAACGCCCCTGTTCCCGCAGCCTCGGGGAATCGTGCCGGGAGCTGGGTCTCGACGCGCATGGCCAGCGCTGCCCTGCCTGCCCGCTCAAAGTCTTGTGCATGACCGAGACGCGCTGGCGCGTGCCGCGCGCGCCACGGCCGCGATATCTGGTGTAAGCTCCTTCCCAGCTGGGGGGACGCGATGCCCGAGACCAATCGACAGGTTTTGTTGAAGCGGCGGCCGAACGGCATGCCGGTGCCCGAGGATTTCGCTATCGTCGATGCGCCGCTGCCCGAACCGGGCGACGGAGAGGTGCTGCTCCGCGGCATCTATCTGTCGCTCGACCCTTATATGCGCGGGCGGATCAGCGGTCAGCGCTCCTATGCGAAACCGACCGAACTTGGCGAGGTCATCGAGGGCCGGGTCGTGGGCCAGGTCGTGCGGTCGCGCCACGCGGATTTCCACGACGGCGACCATGCCCTTGGCGGCTACGGCTGGCAGACCCACAGCGCGGTGCCCGGCGCCGGCCTCACCAAGCTCGATCCCAAGGCAGCGCCGATCTCGACCGCGCTCGGCATTCTCGGCATGCCGGGACTGACCGCTTATGCCGGACTCAAGACGATCGGCCAGCCGAAATCCGGCGAAACCGTGGTGATTTCCGCAGCGTCAGGCGCGGTGGGAGCGGTTGCCGGACAGCTTGCCAAGCGCGAGGGGTGCCGCGTCGTGGGCATCGCCGGCGGCGCCGACAAATGCCGCTACGTGACCCAAGAGCTGGGCTTCGACGCCTGCCTGGATCATCGCGGTCATCTTGACAGCGCGCTTGAGGCGGCCGCGCCGAAGGGAATCGACGTCTATTTCGAGAATGTCGGCGGCGCGGTTCAGCACGCGGTCTATCCGCGGCTCAACGATTTCGGCCGCATGATCATGTGCGGCATGATTTCGGAGTATAACGACGTTGAGCCGCGGCCCGGCCCGAGCCTCGTCGCCGCAGTGCGCAAGCGCCTCAAAATCCAGGGCTTCATCGTCAGCGATCATGCGGCGCTGCGGCCGGAATACCTGGCGATGGCGGCGCCGCTGGTGCGCTCCGGCGCGCTCAAATATCGCGAGGACGTCGTGGACGGCATCGACAACGCGCCCGCCGCGTTCATCGGCCTGTTGCAGGGCAAGAACTTCGGCAAGCTGATCGTCAAGCTCGGCGACGACCCGAGCCGCGCCTGAGGCTCAAACCTCGCTGCCTTCCTTGGTGAAGACGAGCGTCACCGCAAATATCTTGTCGACAGTCTCGCCATCTGCGGCGAGCGGCACCAAGCAGTTTTCGGTGAGGTAATGCTGGGGATCGCGGCTCCATAAAGTGGGCCCGCGCCGCCAGGTCGGGCGGCCGGTGTCGACGATGAAGCGGTAGCGATCGAGGAGCGCCGGCCTGGTCAGCGTCTCGGGCTGCACTTCATCGACCCAGCGGCCGGTCAGCTCACACTGGACGGAGCGGACGACCTCGGTGCCGGCGAGGCGATACCATAGGCGGAACGGATCGCGGAACACGTCGAGAATGAAGACCCGTGGCAGCAGCGGCACGATGTCTTCCGGCTTGATATGCTGCCGCCCAGGAAGCTGGCCTGGCGGCGCCGCCGACCGCCAATATTCGTAGAACTCACGAACGGCGGGATGCCAGAGGGAGTGGTCATCGGGAATTTGATAACCCGTCCAGACCCCATAATCGGCGGTCGCAGGCGCGATGCCAATATCGCTATCGGCGGCGGCCGCGGTCACGCTAAAGCTCGCGGCCGTTGGCGTCGAACTGCACCGAAACGGCGATGATCTTGTCGATTGTCGCGCCGTCGGTGGCGAGCGGCGCCAGGCAATTTTCGACCAAGCGATGGGTCGGGTCGCGGTTCCAGATGGTCGGCCCGCGCCGCCAGGTCGCCTGTCCGGTGGCGAACATGAACCGGTAGCGGTCACGCAGGTTCACATTCTCGAACAATTCCGGCTGCGCCTCGTGCAGCCACAGGCCGGTCAGCTCACGCTGCACCGAGCGGGTGATATCGGTGCCGACAAGGCGATATCGGAAGCGCAGCGGGTTGCGGAATACATCGAGCATCCACAGTCGCGAGAGCAGCGGCACGATGTCCTCGGGCACGATGTGCTGGCGGCCCGGCAGACGGCCGGCCGGCGCGATACTGACCCAGTGCTCGTAAAACCGGCGGACGAGCGGGTGCCAGGACGAGCGGTCCGCGGGAATGCAATGCCCGGTCCAAATGCCGTAATCGGCACTGGCGGCTGCATCGCCGACCAGCTCAAGCTGCGCGAACGATAGTTCGGTGACCATGGCCGAAGCCTAAGCAAAAATGGTTAGCGCAATGTTGATCGCGGCCGCCTGTGTTAACGACCTCGACGGTGGACCTCGCTCGACCCAAGATTGAGGCGGACGTCACATCCAAGGGGGACCCGGAAACATGCGCCCATTGAAGTCCTGGCATCTCGCCCATCTCGAAAACAGTTCGGCCGGTGCGCGTATCGCCGACCGGGTCGCCGCCTTTATCGGCTCGTGGCAATTCATCATCATCCAAAGCGTGATCTTTTTCATCTGGGTGGTGGTCAACACGCTCTGGCTGTTCTCCGCCTATCAATTCGACCCCTATCCCTTCATCCTGTTCAACCTGTTCATGTCGGCGGAAGCGGCCTATAGCTCGCCGCTGATCCTCATGAGCCAGAACCGGCAAACCGAACGCGACCGCGCGCAGGCCGAGCACGATTACGAGACCAATATCGCGGCCAAGGAGGAGATCGAGATGGTCCTCCGCGAGCTCGGCCGCATCGAGATCGAGAAATTGGACAAGATTTTGGCGGCGCTAAAACAACCGGTGTCGGACGCGACCTGAGAGGAAACGCCATGGATTTTGATTTTTCGCCCAAGACCGAACGGCTCAAGGCGCAGCTGCAATCCTTCATGGATCGCGAGGTCTATCCGGCCGAGAAAGTGTTCGAGCGCGAGCTCAACGAGCAGCCGAGCCGCTGGCAGATCCCGCCGATCATGGAAGCGTTGAAACGCAAGGCGAAGGCCGAGGGGCTGTGGAATTTGTTCCTGCCCGAAAGCGAACTGGGCGCCGGGCTCAGCAATCTCGAATACGCGCCGCTCTGCGAGATCATGGGCCGCAGCGCGATCGCGCCCGAGGTGTTCAACTGCTCGGCCCCCGACACCGGCAACATGGAAACGCTGGTGCGCTACGCAACGCCGGAGCAGCAGGAACAATGGCTGAAGCCGCTGCTCGCGGGCGAAATTCGCTCGTCCTTCGCGATGACCGAGCCGGCGGTCGCCTCGTCCGACGCGACCAATATCGAGGCGCGGATCGAGCGCGACGGCAACCAGGGTTATGTGATCAACGCGCGCAAATGGTGGACCAGCGGCGCGATGGATCCGCGCTGCAAGATTTTCATCCTGATGGGCAAGACCGATCCGAACGCTCCGCGCCACCAGCAGCAATCGATGATCCTCGTGCCGCGCGACGCGCCGGGGGTCAACGTCGTGCGGCCGTTGACCGTGTTCGGCTACGACGATGCCCCGCACGGTCATGCCGAGGTCGAGTTCAAGGATGTGCGGGTGCCGGCTGAGAATATCCTTTTGGGCGAGGGGCGCGGCTTCGAAATCGCGCAAGGAAGGCTCGGGCCCGGCCGCATCCATCACTGCATGCGGATGATCGGCCTCGCGGAGCGCTCGTTGGAGGCGATGGTGGCGCGGGTCAAGAGCCGCGTTGCCTTCGGTCGGCCGCTCGCCGACCAGGGCGTGATCCGCGAATGGATCGCCGATTCGCGTATGGAGATCGAGCAGTCGCGTCTGTTGACGCTCAAGGCCGCGCACATGATGGACACGGTCGGCAACAAGGCGGCGCAAGCCGAGATCGCGATGATCAAGGTGGTGGCGCCCAAAATGCTGTTGGCGGTCATCGACCGCGCGATCCAGGCGCATGGCGGGGGCGGCGTGAGCCAGGATTTCGGGCTCGCCTATGCCTGGGCGCGCTCGCGGATCATGCGCATCGTCGATGGACCGGACGAAGTGCATCGCCGGGCGATCGCGCGGGTCGAGCTGCGGAAGTGAGCCTCGAAGCGGCCGAACTGATCGCCGAGCGGCCGGATGAGCGGCTCGACACCAGTCGGCTCGAAGCCTATCTGCGCGAGCGCCTGCCGGGGGCCGATAGTCCGCTGCCAACGGGTAAAATGGCGGTCGCCCAGTTTCACGGCGGCAAAGCCAACCTGACCTATCTCCTGCGCTTCGGCGAAACCGACTATGTGCTGCGACGGCCGCCGCTCGGGCCGATCCCGCCCGGCGCGCACGACATGCGCCGCGAGCATCGCGTGCTGTCGGTGCTGCACCGGCGCTTTTCGTTGGCGCCGCGGAGCCTTTTGCTGTGCGAGGACGAGAGCATCATCGGCGCGGTTTTCATCGTCGAAGAGCGGCGCCGCGGCTTTGTGATCCGCGACGACATCCCGGCGGAATTCGCCGGCCGGCCCGAACTCAACCGCCGCATCGGCTTCGCGCTGGTCGATGCGCTGGCCGACCTGCACCGGGTCGATCCCGCCGAAATCGGCCTCGACGGCCTCGGCCGTATCGAGGGCTATCTGGAGCGGCAACTGTCGGGTTGGACGCGGCGCTGGGAAGGCTCGCTGGGCGGGCCGGAAGAGGAATCCTCGCGCGACGGCATGACGCCGGTGCTCGATTGGCTCGCCCGCACGCTGCCGAAAGAGCGCGCCGGGGCGCTGCTCCACAACGACTACCGGCTCGACAATTGTCTGCTCGACACCGAAGACCCCGGGCGGATCACCGCGGTGCTCGACTGGGACATGTGCACGCGAGGCGACCCGCTGGCCGACCTGGGTTACCTGCTCAATTACTGGATCGAGCCGAGTGACGACCCGGAATGGCGGGCGATCGCGTCGATGCCGACCTGGCGCGCCGGATTTCCGACGCGCGCCGACGCGATCCGGCGCTACGCCGCGCGCACCGGCAGCGATGTCGATGAAATCCTCTGGTACCAGGTATTCGCCGCGTTCAAGCTCGCGGTCATCATCCAGCAGATATACATCCGCTATGTGCGCGGCCAGACCCAGGACGCGCGCTTCGCGAATTATTGGCAGCGCGTTCTCGGCCTCGCCGGCAAGGCGCGGCGGCTGATCGGTTAGGCAGCCAACCGCTTATCGGCAACGCAGCTGTTGAACGCGCCAAAGGCGAGGTGTGTCAGCGAATTCTCCTTGACGCCGACCGGGATGAAAGCCGCGCGATAGAGTTCGGTCTTGCCGTCGGGGCGAGCGACCTCGCCTTCCAAGCGGATGGCCTGGCGCTGATGATGCGCATCGCCGCAGCCCTGCATGAATACGGTCGACAGATGCCGCGGCAGCTGACGCACCATCGGCACATGCGGCGTCCCTTTGGGCGGCAGATCGAGGAGCTTGGCAAAATCCGAGCCGTAGAGCAGCAGCGACGAATTCTCGACCACCGGGTCGACGGCGATCACGAACCGGTGCGACCAGGTTTCGCTGTTGATCTCGCCGAGATCGAGCGCTGCGACCGTCGCGCTGCGGCCGAGCCTTTCGACCTTCTTCTCCCAGTAGCGGATGGCGCGCTCGCTTTCGCGGCGCTCGCGACCCGTCAGCTCGTCAAGGCTCGGCTCGCGCGTGTCATCCGATGAAACGACCGGCGCGTCGGTGATCGACATCTGGTCCCCCAACCTCATGCCACATACGACAACGGCAACAGTGGTAAGCGCCTATGCTTAACTTTCCGTGAAGATCCGCTGAAAGCGCCTTGGGGGGAAAGAATTTGGCGCCGCGATACGGTTAATTCATCCGCGTGCTCCCAACGCTGCAAGGCGGCGCTGCGCATCGAGCACATCGACCTGTACCGCGGTGTCGGCCGGCTTCAGCACGAAATCGAAATCGGCGGCGAGCACCGGGCCGACAATACCGAGCGCCGCGGCTTGCGGCGGCGGCACCTCGTGGCGGGTGAAATCGCAGATCAGCGATTCCTTGACCGCAAACACCGCATCGCTTTCGAGATAGGGATCGGTGCGATCGAAGATGTGCGTCGTCACCGGCTCGTAGCCATCCGCCATCACCACGAAATGGATATGCGCCGGGCGCATCGGATGCCGCCCGGTGGCCTTAAGCATCGCCCCGACCGGGCCGTCCGACGGGATCGGGTAGTTGACCGGCCGCACCGTGCGGATCAGGTAGCGCCCCTCGGCATCGCTGCGGAATTTGCCGCGCATATGCAGCTCGCTCGGGTTCTTGTCTTGCGAATCGTAAAGCCCATTCGACTGGGTCTGCCAGACATCGAGCAGCGCGCCGGCGATCGGGTTGCCATCGAGATCGAGCACTCGGCCGCTGACAAGCGTCGGGATGCCGACCGTGTCGCGATGCGCGATGTTGCCGCCCGGCGGCAGGTCGGGCGAGCCGAGCCGGTGAAACGGCCCGAAAACGGTCGATTCAGTCGCGCCCTCCGGCTTGCGGTGATCCAGCAGGTCGACCACCATGGACACACCGAGCGTGTCCGAAAACAGGATGAACTCCTGGCGCTTATCGCTGCACATCTTGCCGGCTTCGGTCAGGATCTCGATCGCCCGAAACCACTCCGCTTCGGTCAGCTCGACCTCCTTGACGAAGGCGTGCATATGTTTGATGAGCCCCAGCATGATCTCCTTGAGGCGCGGATCGGGCGTCGCCGCAAAGCGCGCCAGCACGGCGGTGGTGATGTCGTCTTCGGTCGTGCTGCGCGGCAATTTGCTGTCGCCGCCAGTATTAAGCCCATCCGGCATTGCCGCCTCCCTTGCTAAAGGCGGCGCAGCTTAGAGTAATTTAGGTAGTGGCGGAATCGCTTCGCGGCGAAACGGAAACCCAGGAGACAACAGAGTGACATGGCCGATTTGCGGGTGAAAAGCGAGATCGCCGGCTCGGTATGGAAGATCGAGGTCGCGGTCGGTGACAGCGTCGGCGAGGAAGACACGCTGATCATCCTTGAATCGATGAAGATGGAGATACCGCTGCTCGCGCCGCGCGCCGGGGTGGTGAGGGAAATCCTTGTCGCCGAGGGCGAGGCCGTCGCCGAGGGCGATGTCGCGGTGGTGCTCGGCTAGCTCGCGCTCGAGATGGCGAATGACGGCAAGAGCGGAGGATCCGCCCAGGGATCTTCCACAGGCCCCCGCGCGCTCTACGATGCGCGTTGCGCGGTCGGGTCGATCCGTGCCGATCCGGCGCAGGCAAGGGCGGTCGACCGGCTGGAAAAACTTTATCGCCAGCTGCGTGACCGCGCACCGGGCGCGCGCGGCTGGCTCGGGCGGCTGATCGCCAGCCCGACGACAGCACCGCGCGGGCTCTATCTATGGGGCCCGGTCGGACGCGGCAAATCGATGCTGATGGATTTGTTTTTCA
>DATJSH010000277.1:0-23553 GCA_035504235.1 Allostellaceae bacterium
CCGAACGGCAAGTTGAGACCGTCATCCCCTCGATCCGTCGCCGCAAACCGCTCATCCCTCACGACGCGGTTGCCTACCGCCCAGCGCAACCTTATCGAGCGCATGGTCTGCCGGCTCAAAGACTTCCGTCGTGTCGCCACCCGCTTCGACAAGCTCGCCAGAAACTTCCTCGCCGGCGTTCTCCTCGCAGTAGCCTTACGCTGGTGGCTCAATTGAGTCCGGACCCTAGTGCGGTCGGGCATCCGCCCGACCTACGGCACGGAGGCGGCAGCGCACTTGATTAATCCGCGGCCGCGGGCGCGAGCATACCGCTCGGCAATCGCATCGCGACCGCGCCGAGCACCATCGCCACGATCTGCGTCGTGACGACCACGGTGACCATCGCCGACGGCCCTTCATGCGGCAGCATCGCGACCACCAGCGTCCCGAGCGCCGAGGCCGCCATCTGCAGAAAGCCGATAAACCCCGAAGCCGTTCCGGCGATCTTCGGATAGACACTGAGCCCCGAGGCCATCGCGCTCGGCTGGCTGAGCCCATTGCCCATCGAGCTCGCCGCCATCGGGACGAAAAGCGTCCAGATGCCGAGGCCGGGATAGACGCACCACGCCGCCATCGCGAGACCCGATGCGAGCGACAGGCCGACGCCGAGAAGGATCATCGCGCTCGACCCCACCCGCCGCGCAAAGCGCGCCGCGGCGGCGTTGCCGAGAATATAGGCGGCCATGGGAAAGATGATCATCACCCCGTAAGTGCTCGGCGGCTGATGCAGCGTCTCTGACAGGAGATAAGGCGCGCTGGCGATGAAGGTGAACCAGGAGGCGCTGGTGAAGGCGGTGCACAGCGCAAAGCACATCACCGCCCGCGACCCCAATAGCGTGCGGTAGGAACGGCCGATCTCCGGCATGTTGAGCGGAACCTTCTCGGTATGGGTCTCGGCAAGCCGCGCCTGTGTCCAGGCCAGCACGCCAATGCCGAAGAGCGCATGCAGCGCGAACATCGCCCGCCAGCCGAACCATAGCGTGACGTAGGCGCCGAGCGCCGGGCTGATCGCCGGCACCAACGTCATCGCCATCATTACGATGGCGATGCCGCGCGCCGAGGCGTCGCGGTCGTAGACGTCGCGGATGATCGCACGACCGAGCACGAGCCCCGCGCAAGCGCCAACCGCCTGCGCTATACGGCCGCCGATCAGCACCGGCAGCGACGGCGCGAACCCGCAGAGCGCCGTGCCGGCGAGGAACAGGCAAAGCCCGGCGAGCAGCACCGGGCGACGGCCGAAGCGGTCCGATATCGGGCCGTAGATCAGCTGCCCCGCGGCAATGCCGAGAAAATAGAGGGTGAGGACAAGCTGAACCTCGGCCGGGCCGCGACCGAATACCCGCGCCAAGATCGGCAGAGTCGGCACGACCATGTGAAGCGCGCAGAAGCCGATCGCGGTCGCCGCGGCGAGGAGCGCGAGCGGCGGCGGACGGCGCACCCCCGCCGGGCGGTCGCCCCCTAGATGATCATCCCTTTGACGATCGGCGGCGAAGCTATCGATGTTGCCGGAAACCATCGGACGCGGCGATTGCCCTCAATACGCAAGTCTAAGGGATGGAATGCGCCAACTGCACATATTTTCATCTTGTTCTTCATCTTGGCTGGCATCATCCCGCGGCAGGAAGGGCGAATGCCGCCGGGTGACCCGCGGTGGAGTCGGCGAAGCGATTAGCTCGGGTTGCTTCAGTTGAGCCGGCCGAGCCTTTAGTATACGCAATCGTAGCGAACCTGGCGCGATACCCCTGATGGCCCTTCAGCCCGAAAAGACCGAGGACGGCGAAATCTCCCGCGCCGATCTACTGCCGTTCGCGACCTCGTTCGGCGAGTTGTGGCACAGCGCGTTTTTGTGGCCCGGCGCAACCCTGGCGGTATTTACCGCGGCGCTGCTGATCTTAGCCGCAGTGAAAAACGAGATCGGGTTTTTCTGGTGCCTCGGCTGCCTCATCTCGCTCGGCAATCTGTTTCTCATTTATATGTGGTGCGGCAAGAAGATGCCGTTTCTCTACATGGTTGCGGTCGCGGTGCTCGCCTTCGTCCTCGATGCGGTGCTGAGCCCGCTGGTGATCGCCGCGGAAGCGATGATGCCGACGATCGTCGCGCCGGGCATCATCGAGGAGACGGTCAAGATCCTGCCCGTCGTCATCGTGCTCGTTGGCGGGTTGCTGCTTTCGCACCCGCTGCAGCGCGAATACGGGCTGCGCGAGCCGCTCGATGGCATCATCCTCGCCGCCGCCTCGGCGACCGGCTTCGCCTTTCTCGAAACGATGTTCATCTACATGCCGAAATACGGCGCCCTGATCTCGACCCCGCGGCTGCTCGTCAACATTTTCAGCCACATCGCCTATGCCGGCTCGTTCGGCTATTTTATCGGGTTGGCGGCGTTGCGCCATCGGCGGGCAATCCCCGCGGCGATCGCCGTGGCGATCGGTTTCGGGCTGGCGAACCTGCTGCACGATCTGTGGGACGCGATGCGTTTCTACGGTTCGGGCCTGGCGATCATGAGCCCGATACACGAAGTCGTCATCGCGACGGTCTGCTTTGTCGTACTGGGCTCGCTGATCATGAAGGCGCGCGAGATGTCGCCCGAGCGGGAGTTCCTGTGGCCGTACGGCTCGCTGATGCCCTACCGCGCGCCGGAAGTCGCGCCCTTGCCGCCGATGCCGGTGCTGCCGGGCGACATCTGGCTGGTGATCTCCGGCCGACAATTGAGCCTGACCGAGACGACGCACCTCACGGTGCGCGACATCCCGTGCCTCACCGCGCCCGCTCCTGATGGCATCGTCGCCGAGGTGCGCGAGCATCCCGACGACCCGTCTCTCCTGGTGCTGCGCAACCTGTCGAAAGAGACCTGGGAGACCGTGCTGCCCGACCATGCGGTACGCAAGATCGAACCCGCCGGCACGGTGCGGCTGCTCGCCGGAACGCGGATCGTGTTCGGCGCACAGACCGGGGTGGTCATCGTCACCTCGACCGAGATCGGCGCCGACCCGCGGGCCAGGCCGGAAGAGGAGTGGTGCTGAGAGTCTAGCGGAAGCTCGCGAGGCTCTGTTTCTGCCGGCCCTGGGCATCGAAATTGCCGGGGTCGAGCCAGCGCTCGAACGCCTGCTTGAGGCGCGGCCACTCGCGGTCGACGATCGAGAAATACATCGTGTCGCGATTGCGGCCGTGGATCACGATCGCCTGCCGGAACAGTCCCTCGTAGGTAAAGCCGAGGCGCGCCGCCGCGACGCGGCTGGGCAGATTCCAGCTGTCGCATTTCCACTCGTAGCGACGATAGCCGAGCTCGTCGAAGGCGCGGCGCATCATCAGGTACATCGCCTCGGTCGCCGCCGGCTTTTGCTGGAGGCGCGGGCTGAAGTTGAGGCTGCCGACCTCCATCACTCCCATCGGCGGGGCGATGTTCAAATAGGCCGCGACCCCGACCGCCTGCCCGCTCGCTTTGTCGATGATCGCGTGGAACATCCGGCTCGAATCATCAGATAAGCCGGCGATCCAGGCGCGCTGTTCTTCGACGGTCGCAAAGGGGCCGTAGGCATAATAGGTGAAGTTGCGGCCGTCACCCTCGGCATTGGCGGCGAAGAGAGCGGCGGCGTGGCGCTCGGCATCGAGCGGCTCCACGATCGCCAACCGGCCCTCCATCGCGGTGAGCGGCGGACGCGGCGCCGGCTTCCAGTCCGGGACGATGTGCCAGCCGATCCACTGACCGAACTCATTGCGCCGCGGCCGAGGGTTATCGCTTTGGGACCTGCCCGCATAGCGAGCCGTAACCGGGCGATAGAGCGCGGCTTTCCCGCCCACCGCGCGACGCGCCGCCGCGACATTGGGAAAGACGGCGATGCCGCGACAAGGCGTCGTGCTGTCGAGGCCGGCCGAGACCAGCCAGGTCATGCCATCGATCGGGTCGGGCGAGGCGCGGTCGGCAACGGCGAGCACGCCGCCTTCGGGCATTTCCGGCGCCGTCGCCAGCCCATCGAACAGGTTGCGGCGGTGCAGCGTCTCGTCGACCAGCCCGACCCACGGCCCCATGCCGCGCACCCGCAGATAGGTTTCGTTCTGGAAGACCGCGGGCGACGTCACCGTGTACATCGCCAGCGACGGCGGCACGCCGCGATCGAGCGCGGCGAAACGCTGCGCCGACAAGACGCCCGGCACCGATGTCATCGCCGTGAGATGGCCCTTGTACCACTCGTCCCATTCGGGCCGCCGGCTGGGCTCGATCAGGGCGCTTTCGCTGAAGAAGATCATAGGGAGAGCCAAGCAGCGCCGACGGCGATCGTCAACACCGTCAGCGGCGCGCCGACCCGGAAATAGGCCCAGAAGCCGATCGTCACACCTTGCGACCGCGCGCCCTGAACGACGATCAAGTTCGCGACCGAACCAAGGATCGTCAGGTTGCCGGCCAGGGTCGCGGCCATGGCCACGGTGAGCCAGGCGCGCTGCGAGTCGGCAAGCGCGTTCACGAACGGCTTCAGCACCAGCACGGCCGGTACGTTACTGACGATATTCGCAAGCGCCGCCGCGACGACACTCAACACGGGAACGCTGTCGAGATGCAGGCGGCCGACGCGTGCGACGATGTCTGGCGTCAGCAGCACCTTCTCGAAGCCGGCGACGACGACAAACAGCCCGGCAAACATCAGCAGCAGCGGCCAGTCGATCTCGTGGTAGATGCGGTCGCTTGGCAGATTGCGCGTCAACAGCATCGCGCCGCCGGCGACGAGCGCCGCCTCGGCCGGCGCCACGCCGGCAAAAAATGCGGCGACCATCGCTACGGTCACGGCCAGCGATTTGACCATATGCGCGTGGTTCGAAGCGTCCGGCGGCGGCTCGGCGGTAAAGCCGCCATCGCGGCGGAACTCGCCGCGATGGGTCAGCCAGATCACAAAAAAGGTCAGCACCAAACCCGCCGCCGCCACTGGCGACAACGACGCGGCGAAGCGGCCATAAGACAGGCCCGAAAAGCTGCCGATCAGGATGTTCTGCGGATTGCCGCTGATCGTCGCGGCGCTGCCGACATTCGAAGCCATCGCCACCGCCAGCAGATAAGGGACTGGATCGCGGCGCAGCCGCCGGGCGATGTCGGCGACGAGCGGAGTCATCACCAGGCAGATCGCGTCATTGAGCAAAAACGCGGAGAACACTCCCGCGCTGACGGTCACGACCGCGAGCAGCTGCAGCGGCTGCCGGGCGCGGCCGACGATCCAGGCATTGACCCGGCCGAAAAACCCCGAGAGGCGCAAATTGCCGACAACGATCATCAGACCGAGCAGTAGGGCCAGTGTCGGGAAATCGATCGCCTGCGCCAGATCCGGAAGTTTTACGGCGCCAACGGCGAGCATCAGGCTGCCGCCGACCATCGCGGCGCCAGCGCGGTCGATACGGAACCCCGGCAGCCGCCCGATCGCCACCACAATGTAGGTCGATACGAAGATCGCCGCCGTCGCGGCAATCGCGAGGTCGCTCACTCGGCCACGCGGCTCAAGGCCGGGCGAGGCATGACTTCGGCGCGCCGGTCGATATTCCGCGTCTCGGGCATTGCGATCCAAAATAACACGAGTCCCGTGGCCGCGATTGCCGCCAGCGCGAGAAAGGCGGCAGAATAGCCATCGGCCATCACGATCAGCCCAGCGATCGTCGTCGACAGCGAGGCGCCGATGCCTTGCGCCGCCTGCACTGCGCCACGTGTCACATTGAACCGGCCGGTGCCCCAGGTCAGATCGGCGACGATGAGCGGGAAAAGGGCGCCGAACAGCCCCGCGCCGATGCCATCGAGACATTGGATCGCGACCAGCCAATAGGGATCGTCCGACAGCGTGTAGAGCGCGCCGCGGATCGGCAGGATTAGAAAACCGGCGAGAAAGAGCGGCTTGCGGCCCCAGTCATCGGCTTTCCGCGCAACAAGGATCGCCATCGGCACCATGACGAGCTGGGCCGCGAGGATGCAGGCGGACATCGCCGCAGTGCCAAGGTTCTTATTCTGCAACGCCAGTTTCTGCCCGACCAACGGCAGCATCGCCGCATTGGCGAGGTGGAACAGCACCACGCACACGGTAAAGATCAGCAACGGCCGGCAGGTCAACAGCAGTGAAAAGCCCGAAGGCTGCTCTTGATGTCGCCGGTCGCCGTCGGGCAGCCCACGGGCGACCTCGTGATCGATCGCGTCGGCAGGAATCGCCAGTACGCTGAGCAGGCTCAGCACCGCCATCGCCGCGAGCAGGAAGAATACGGCGACCGGCCCGAATTCCCAGGCGGCGATGCCCGCCACCGCGGCCGCGACCGCGTTGCCGCCGTGATTGAACGCCTCATTGCGGCCGTTGCGTGCCGCAAAGGCGCGGTGCCCGACGATTCCGAGGCTCACCGCCGCGATCGCCGGGCCGAACACAGCACCGCAAATCCCCATCGCGGTCTGCACAGCGGCGACGCTCCAAAACCCGTCTAAGGCCGACAGCGCAAGGGCCAATAAAGTGACGGCCAAGGCAGCGGCGGCGATGAGCGCTCGCTTGGCCCGCAGCGTATCGACGAGCGCGCCGACCGGGGTCTGCGCGACGATGCCGGCGGCCCCGGCGATCGACATGACGATGCCGATCTCGGCCTGGTTCCATTGCCGCGCAGTCAGCAGATAAACCGCGAGATACGGCCCGAGCCCACCCTCGACGTCGGCAAGAAAAAAGTTCAGCGCGTCGAGCGCGCGCACGGGGCGGTCAGATTTCACGGTAACCGATATGCGTGGTGATCGATCGCAAACTCGATCGCCGCGCGACGGTTCCTGACGATACGCCCCATAACATCCTTCAATCCCCTTGGCCGACTCGATCCGGCCATCCACGAATAAGGGCGGGCTATTCGTGGACCCCCGGGTCAAGCCCGGGGGAGGCGATCAAACTGGAAGGCGTATCCCGCTTAAAGGTGCAGCGTCACTTGCGCAGCAGGAACTCCCGACCGGCCTTGACCATCGGCTCGCCGTCGAAGGCGATGATGTCGGCGGTGGCGTAGGTCTCGCGCCAGGCTTCCGGCAGATACGAGCCGGTGCCGATCGCGTCGATCGGCGCGTTGGCGACCGCCATCATCCGGCATTTCTGCGGGCCGAACCCCGAGCTCGCGACAATGCGCGCCTTGGGAAAGCCGGCCTCGTCGAGGACCAGTCGCATCTTCCACAGCGCCGCGGCCGAGACGCCGGTGCCGACCAGGTCGCGCAGCTCGTCCTCGGTGCGGTAACCGCGGATGGATTGCGGCGCCTGCGCCTCGAGGATCGCGTAAGAGAGACTGAGGTCGAGCCCCTCGCAATAGCGGCCGCCCGGCGTGTCCATGCGAAAAGCGAGGCTGCCGCTGGCCGCCAGATCGGGGAAGCGGCGGCACACCGCGACCGCATCGCTCGTCTCGCGGCCGAAATAGTCGACGAGCACGGTCAACGGCTCGTCGGGGAAGGTTTCGCGGAACATTTCGGCGGCGCGCACGGTCGAGCCGGCGTAGCCGATGAGCGCATGCGGCATCGTGCCGATGCCTTTTTCCGTCGCGAAATAGGGCGCGGTCGCATCCGCCGCGCAGCCGATAAAGCCGATGGCGCCGGCGACCTTTTTCGCGTGCGCCGAGCCGACCGAGGCGGCGTAGGCCATCATCTCGGCCATCTCGGCGCCGGCGCAGTGCCGCGCGTCCATCGCCAGGAACGCGACCTTGGGCAACTCCGCGCACATCGCCGACGCGTTGTAGGCGGCGACGCAAGCCGGCCCCAGTTTCTGCAGCATGACCGTTTCGAGATCGACGAGATGATAGAGCGGTCCCGTGATGTAAAGGATCACCTCGCCGGCGCCGACGATGTCGCCCTCGGGCCGGTTCAGCTCGATGTCGAATTTGACGCCGCGGGCGGCGGCCATCGTCTCGAGGAAATCGATCGCCAGGCGCGGCGTCGAGATCACCGGCCGGCGCATAAACACCGCGTAGGTGGCGCGGCGATCGCCGAACCGCTCGACGATCGCCTTGGTCTTGAGAAAATAGCTGTCGGTGTGCGCGGCGAGGTTGCGTTCTCGCTCGCTCGCCGCGCCGCCCGACAGGTCGTTCGCCAAGTCGTTGGCCACTGGCTCGCCCTACTTGGCCACCGGTAGACGGTTGGCCCCAAAGCCCTTGCTGGCCTGCCGCCCGCGCTTCAACGCCTCGGCGATCTCAAAGGCCAGCTCCAGCGCCTGGCTGGCGTTGAGCCGCGGGTCGCAATGCGTCAGATAATTGGCGCTGAGGCGATCCTCGCTGATTTCCTGCGCGCCGCCGAGGCACTCGGTGACGTCCTGACCGGTCAGCTCGAAATGCACCCCGCCGGCATGCGTGCCCTCCGCGGCGTGAACCTGGAAGGCGGCGTGCAGCTCGGCGAGGATGCGGTCAAAGCGCCGCGTCTTGAGGCCGTTGGCCGCGGTGATCGTGTTGCCGTGCATCGGGTCGATGCACCACACGATTTTTTTTCCCTCGCGCTCGACGGCGCGGATCAGCGGCGGCAGCTTTTCCGCCACCTTGTCGGCGCCGACACGGGTGATGAGGGTCAGCCGGCCCGGCAGGTTCTTAGGATTGAGCCGGTCGATGATCCGCAGCAGATCGTCGGTCTCGAGGCTCGGCCCGCATTTCATGCCGATCGGGTTCTTGATGCCGCGCATGAACTCGACATGCGCGCCGTCGAACTGGCGCGTGCGGTCGCCGATCCACACCAGATGCGCCGAGCAGTCGTACCACTGGTCGGTCGTCGAATCGACGCGGGTCAGCGCCTCTTCGTAAGAGAGGAACAGCCCCTCATGGGCGGTGTAGAACTCGGTCTCGCGGATTTGCGGCGTCGTCTCCGAGGTGATGCCGCAGGCTTCCATAAAGCCCAGGGTCTCGGTCAACCGATCGGCGAGCTCACGGTATCGCTCGCCCTGCGTCGATTCCGCCACAAAATCCTGGTTCCAGGCATGGACGCGATGCAGGTCGGCGTAGCCGCCCTGGGCGAAGGCGCGCAACAAGTTCAACGTCGCGGCCGACTGGCTGTAAGCCTGGATCATGCGGGCCGGGTCCGGCTCGCGCCCTACTGCGTCGAAGTCGAGGCCGTTGATGATGTCGCCGCGATAGGAGGGCAGGGTCACGCCGTTTTGCGTCTCGGTGTCGGAAGAGCGCGGCTTGGCGAACTGGCCGGCGAGCCGCCCGACCTTGACCACCGGAACGCCGCTGCCGAAGGTCAGCACCACCGCCATCTGCAACAGCACCTTGAACATGTCGCGGATGTTGTTGGGGTGGAACTCGGCGAAGCTTTCGGCGCAATCGCCGCCGAGCAGCAGAAATGCCTGGCCGTTGGCGACCGCGGCAAGCCGGTCCTGTAGCCGCCTTGCCTCGCCGGCGAAGACCAGCGGCGGGTAGCCGCGCAACGTCGTCTCGACACGCTTCAGCGCCGCTTCGTCGGCATAACCGGGGACCTGCCGGATCGGCAGGCCGCGCCAGCTCTCGGGCGACCATTTCTTGCTCATCGCAACCTACCTTGGCGCAAGGCCGCGAGAGTGTCGAGACTCGGGTTGGGCATGAAACACCTCCGGGTTGGAAGCAATTCCACCTGGGGCGCAGTCGGATCAGGGTCAGATAGTGTGTGTCCCCTGAAACACGAAAGCCGCCTCGGGTGGGCGGCTTCGGGGAAAACGCAAGCGTGCGATCCTAGGCCGCCGAACCGTACCGGCGGTACCAAAATCGCGTGACGAGAAGCGAATTGACCTGCTTCATGGGTGCGGAACCTACGCGCGAGCGGCGCTCGGCGCAAGAAATTTACTTTTCATCCTCGCGCCTCCGCTCAGCGCAACGCCGTTCAGCCAACGCGAGAGCAGCCCGGATCTTAGGATACCGCACCATGTGCTCCCGGCTGAGGGCCGCCGGATCAATCGGTCCTTTGATCGGCTTTGCGCGGAGAATTGGATATTTCTTCGCGCCCTCGTTCTTGCCGCCTTCGTCCATCGGGTTATTCCGCCGCGGCCTTTTCCGGCGGCCGGACATACTTGTCGCGCATCGTGACAAATTCCTCGGCGGCGGTGGGGTGGATGCCGACGGTGGCGTCAAACTGCTTCTTGGTGGCGCCGCATTTCACCGCGATCGCCACACCCTGGATGATCTCGGCCGAGTCGGGGCCGAGCATGTGGCAGCCGACGACGCGGTCGCTCTTGGCGTCGACGATGAGCTTCATAAACGTGCGCTCGTCGCGGCCCGACAGCGTGTTTTTCATCGGCCGGAAACGCGTCTGATAGATGTCGATCTCGCCGTATTGCTTGCGCGCCTGCTCCTCGGTGAGTCCGACCGTGCCGATCGGCGGCTGCGAGAAGACGGCGGATGGCACATCATGGTGGTCCATGCGGATCGGGTTGTTGTTGTAGAGCGTCTCGGCGATGGCGCGGCTTTCGGCGATGGCGACCGGGGTCAGGTTGATGCGGTCGGTGACGTCGCCCACCGCGTAGATGTTCTTAATACTGGTACGCTGCCATTCGTCGACGCAGACCGCACCGTTCTCCTTCATCTCGATGCCGAGCTCCTTGAGCCCGATCCCCTTGGTGTTGGGGGCGCGGCCGGTGGCGTACATCACGCAATCGGTCTCGATCTTCGCCCCGGCGGTGGTGGTGACGGTGTAGCCGGCGCCGGTTTTGTCGATGCGCTCGACCTGGGTGTTGCCGCGAATATCGACGCCTCGCTTCCTCATCTCCTCGCCGAGGAAGACGCGGAGGTCTTCGTCAAAGCCGCGCAGCAGCTCCGGCTGGCGGATGATCTCGACGACCTCGCTGCCGAACCCGGCGAAGATGCCGGCGAACTCGACCGCGATATAGCCCCCGCCGACGATGACGATGCGGTGCGGGCGCTCCTTGAGGTCGAGCGCCTCATTCGAGGAAATGACATGCTCGATGCCAGGGAGTTTTGGCGTCTCGGGCCAGCCGCCGGTGGCGATGAGGATGTTCTCGGCGGTGTAGCGTTTGCCGTTGACCTCGACCGTGTGCGGGTCGACGACAACGCCGCGTCCGTCGATGATCTCGACTTTCGCGTTGTTCAGCATGTTGACGTAGATGCCGTGCAGGCGGTCGAGCTCGGTGTCCTTGGCCGCGATCAGCGCGCCCCAATCGTGCGTCGCCGGCGGCACGTGCCAGCCAAAGCCGGGGGCGTCGGCGAAGGCGCTGGCGAATTCCGAGCCATAGACCAAGAGCTTCTTGGGCACGCAGCCGCGCAGCACGCAAGTGCCACCGACCCGCAGCTCCTCGCAGATCGCGGTGCGCGCGCCGTAAGCGCCGGCACGCCGGGTGCCGGCGACGCCGCCCGAACCGGCGCCGATCGTGAACAGGTCGAAATCATAGCGAGGCATGAGAGGCTGCTCCTTCAAGCTCCAATCAGCGTAATGAGTTTGGCGCGAACATCGTCGAGGACAATCTCTGGCACCCGTGCACCAGCGTACAATATCGGACGGCTCGTCGCGTCGATGCTTCGCACATGGCTTGTCAGTATTTCTCCCATGATCGCGAGACCGGCAGGAAGCACGACGCTCGAGTCGAATGGTCGAACGCGAGACGTGATCGGGCAGACAATGACAAAACGGCTGGCCCGCCAAAAATCGATGGGCGACAGCACAAGCGCAGGGCGCCGCCCGCTTTGTTCGCGGCCGACACGCGGATCGAAATCCGTCCAGATGAGGTCGCCCGCGTCCGGCTCATAAGCCGTCAGCAATCGACAATCTCTCGCCCCACATCGGGGCCCCAATCAAAGGCTTCGTGCATCGCTTCCGGGGTCATGCCCCTGAGCAGGTCGGAAAGCGCATATCGCGGTCGCGCAGGCGAGATGATCACCCGCCCGTCTGCCGCCTCGACCTCGACCTTGCAGCCGGCGCGCAGACCGGCCTTCTCGGCAATGTCCTTGGGAATGCGCAAACCTAAACTGTTGCCCCATCGGGCGACATTCACCTGCATAAGACGATCTCCCGTTTGGATATACTTAGGATATCCAAACTTCCGCGGCAAGATCACTTCCCGATCCAGGCGGTGATGTCGAAGAAGATCGGCACCTTGGTCTTGTCGGGCTTGACCATGCCGAGCACGTCGTAATCGTGGTCGTTCTGCTTGAACCGGGCCGAATACTCGATGTGCCAGGTCGGGAAATGGCCGGCAATGAAAGCCTGCTCGGCGATGACGCCGTGAAACTCGTCGACAATACTGGGCAAAACGATTGCGGTCGCTATCGTCGAGCCCGCCGAAGCTTGCGGCGCGGCAGGCTGGGCGTGGGCGGAACTGCACGACAAGACGAGCGATCCGATCGCCAGAAGTCGACGGCCGCCCCTCACCCGCCCCCAGGCTTCGCCCGTCGGCACCCTCTCCCCGCTCGCGGGGCGAGGGAAAATCATCAGCGGTCGATGCCGCCCATGCACAGGTATTTGACCTCGAGATAGTCCTCGATGCCGTATTTCGAGCCTTCCCGGCCGATGCCCGATTCCTTCATGCCGCCGAACGGCGCGATCTCGGTCGAGATGATGCCCTCGTTGACGCCGACGATGCCGTATTCGAGCGCCTCCGAGACCCGCCAGATGCGGCCGATGTCGCGGCTGTAGAAATAGGCGGCGAGGCCGAACTCGGTGTCGTTGGCCATCTTCACCGCCTCCTTCTCGTCCTTGAAGCGGTAGAGCGGCGCCACCGGACCAAAGGTCTCCTCGCGGGTGATGATCATGTCGGTGGTGACGTCGGTCAGCACCGTCGGCTCGAAAAAGCTGCCGCCGAGCGCAGCGCGCTTGCCGCCGAGGACGACATGCGCACCTTTCTTCACCGCATCGGCGATATGGCTCTCGACCTTCTCGACCGCCTTCATGTCGATCAGCGGACCGATGACCACCCCGTTTTCGGCGCCATTGCCGACCTTCATCTCGCTCGCGACCTCGGCAAGCCGCTTCGAGAATCGGTCGTAGACGCCGTCCTGCACCAGGATCCGATTGGCGCAGACGCAGGTCTGCCCGGCATTCCTATATTTCGAGGCGATCGCGCCCTTGACCGCCATCTCGATATCGGCGTCGTCAAAGACGATAAACGGCGCATTGCCGCCCAATTCCATCGAGGTCTTTTTCACCGTCGCGGCGCATTGCTCCATCAGCAGCTTGCCGATCTCGGTCGAGCCGGTGAAGGTGAGCTTGCGCACGGTCGGGTTCGAGGTCATCTCGCCGCCGATCTCGTCGGCGCTGCCGGTGACGCAAGAAAAGACGCCCGGCGGCACCCCGGCGCGCTCGGCGAGCTCGCACAAAGCCAGCGCCGAGAACGGCGTCTGCGACGCGGGCTTCAGCACCATCGTGCAGCCCGCCGCCAGCGCCGGGCCGCATTTGCGGGTGATCATCGCGGCGGGGAAATTCCACGGCGTGATCGCGGCGCAGACGCCGATCGGCTCCTTCAAGACGACGATGCGCTTGTCGACACCGTGCGAGGGGATGGTGTCGCCGTAGAGCCGCTTGCCCTCCTCGCCGAACCACTCGATGAAGGCGGCGGCGTAGGCGATCTCGCCCTTCGACTCGGCGAGCGGCTTGCCCTGCTCGGCGGTCATCAGCTGCGCGAGGTCTTCCTGGTTCGCCATCATCAGGTCGAACCATTTGCGCAGGATCTGCGCGCGTTCCTTCGCGGTCTTGGCGCGCCACGCGGGAAGCGCCTCGTCGGCCGCCTCGATCGCCTGCCGCGTTTCCTCGGCGCCCATGCGCGGCACGCTGCCGAGGGTCTCGCCGGTCGCCGGGTTGGTAACGGGCAGCGTGCCGCGGTTGAGCGCGTCGACCCACTGGCCATTCACATAGCATTGCTGGCGGAAGAGCTTCTGGTCCTGGAGCTGCATGGGGGAGCCTCCCTCGGTATCGACCCGTTCTTCCTTAGGTACGAGCCATGCCGTGACAAGGCAAGGCGGCGGCGCAAATTAACAGCAGGCGCGCCTGCTGTTCCCCTCTTGTTCTCGGGCCGATCAACAACAGGTTTCGGCCGCCTCTCCGCGGGTCAGACGCTACACCGCGATTTTGGCGAATCTCGGGTTGAGCCGTATGTGTTGAGCCGGGCGAGAGGTCTGGATGGGCGATACTCTTCCGAGTCGGCTCCCCGTCGTAGTGCTCTGATATATGCGGCATGGACCGCCGCGGCCCATTCGCCTTTGATGTTATCAGCCCGCTGGGCGACCGAACAAACGGCATCGGGCGGCTAAACCAGCATCCCCACCACCGCACCCGACATGCAGCCGGCCATCGTGCCGGAAAGGATCGAGCGCAGGCCCAGTTCGACAATCTCGACGCGGCGCTCGGGCACCATGGCGCCCATGCCGCCGATCAGGATACCGAGGCTGCCGAAATTGGCGAAGCCGCACAGGGCGTAAGTCATGATGAGGCGTGAATGATCGTCGAGCCGGTCGGCGGGAAGCTTTGCCAGATCGATATAGGCGACAAACTCGTTGAGCACGACCTTGGTCGCCATCAGCTGCGCGGCAACATCGGCCTGGCCGCCGGGAATACCGATCAGCCACATCACCGGGCGCAGCACATAAGCGAACATGCGCTGCAGCGTGATCGCATCCCCGCCCCATTGCGGCAGCAAACCCAGCGCCGAATTCACCAGGCTCACCATTGCGATCAAAACCACCAGCATGGCGACGATGTTGAGCAGAAAGACGATGCCGTCGCGCGTTCCCTTGGCGATCGCGTCCATCGTGCTGATCGGCGGATCGTCAATCTTGAGCTCGGCGGCAGCCGATGGGTCGGGCCGGAACGGCACCATCAGCGCCGCCAGCGCCAGCGCCGCCGGGGTGCTGATCACCGCCGCCACCAGGATGTGACCCAGCGCATCGGGGATCACCGGGCCGAGGATCGAGGCGTAGAGCACCATGACCGTCCCGGCGATACCGGCCATGCCGCAGCTCATCAGCGCGAACAACTCGCCGCGCTCCAACCGCATCAGATACGGCCGGATCAGCAACGGCGCCTCGATATGGCCGACAAAGATGTGCACCGCCGCACCGAGGCCCAGCGGCCCACCGATCCCGACCGACTTGCGCAGCGCCCAGGCAAAGCACCGGACGATCCGCTGCAGCACGCCCCAGTAGAACAGGAGCGTTGCCAGCGCGCTGATCACCAGCACCAGCGGCAGCGCCTTGAAGGCGAAGATGAACGCCGCGCCGGGCTTGTTCTCGGTAAACGGCAGCGGCGCGCCGCCGAGATAGCCGAACACCAGGCTGGTGCCCGCATCGGTCGCCTTTTGCAGCGCCTGGACGCCGTCGTTGAGCAGCAAGAAAATCTTTGCGGCGGGCGGGAATTTGAGCAGCACATAGGCAAGCGCGAATTGCAGCACCACCCCGGCGATGACCACGCGCGCCGGGACGAGGCGCTTGTTCTCGCTGATGAGCCACGCGAGCAGGAGCAGCGCGGCAACCCCCAGCAACCCCCGCATCTGCCCCCCGGAAATCGTTTTGCGTACCTAGCTTCCTAATCGCTCGGCGACGATCTGCCAATGCCAGGACCCCGGCCTGTTTTGCACCTCTTGCGACAGGCTCAGCAGCTCCAAGCCGGCAAACAGCGATCTCATCAAACGTCGCTACCGATGGCGCGGTGGCAACGCGGCGGCACCATGAAGGGTTGCCAGCCGAACCCGCCCCTCACGCGCTTCCCTTTCGAGAAATTCTTCGCCGTTCAACAATTTTTCCGTCCGCTCTGCGTGCGGCGGTAAGAGCTCGGCGACGACGCGGTTGCGGTCGGTGACCTGCACCCTCTCGCCTGAGGCCGCGATGCGGACGTATTCGCTGAGCTTTTTCTTGAGGACTTTGAAGCCGACGGTGCGCATGGAAGATAAAGTAACCTCAGAGGCTACTTTATCAATCCTAGCTCCGCAGCGTCCCGCCGGTCGCCTTTTCCACGGCGGCCACGAGGCGCGTCGAAAACCCCTCGATTTCGGCATCGGTCAGGGTTGCGTCCTGCGGCTGCAGGGTGACGGCGATGGCGAGCGATTTCTTGCCCTCGGGCAGGCCCTTGCCTTCGTAGACATCGAACAGCCGAATGTCGGTGACGAGCTTGCGGTCGACGCCGCGCGCCACGCGCAGCAAAGATTCGGCCGCGACATCGCGGTCGACGATGAACGCGAAATCGCGCTCGACGGGCTGGAACACCGAGAGCCGCAGCAGTGGCCGCGCGTGGGTTGTCGCGCGCGGCAGAGCGACGGCGTCGATGAACACCTCGAAAGCGGCGACGGGGGCCTTGGCATCGAACGCGTCGAGGATCTCGGGGTGCACTTCGCCGAAATGCCCGAGCACGGTGGGCCCAAGGCGCAACACCCCGCTGCGGCCGGGGTGGAACCAGGAAGGCGGCTCGCCGGAGACCTGGAGATTGTCAACCGGCGCGCCGGCGGCGGCGAGCGCCGCCAGCGCATCCTCCTTGGCGGTGTAGAGATCGGGGTCGCTCGGCTTGACGCGCCAGTCGCGCGGCGCAAGGGTGCCGGCGCGCAGGCCGCCAGCGACGTTGCTTTGGCCCTCGGGCGTATCGTCGCGATAGATTGGCCCGACCTCGTAGAGCGCAACAGCGGCGAGGCCGCGATCGGCGTTGCGCCGCGCGGCGTCGAGCAGGTTGGGCAGCACCGAGGGGCGCATCTGGTCGAGATCGGCGCTGATCGGGTTGACAAGACGCAGCGCCTTTTGCCCGCCGCCAAAGCGCTCGGCCTGCGCCGCAGGCAGGAACGAAAAGGTCACCGCCTCGGTCAGGCCGCGCGCCGCCAGCGTGCGGCGCACCAGCTCCAAGCGCCGGCGGCGCGGCTCGATCGCGGCGCGCGAAATCACCGTCTCGCGCGGCAGCGGAACGGGAAGAACCTCGTCGTAGCCCTTGACCCTTAGCACCTCCTCGACAAGGTCGGCCTCGCCGACAATGTCGCCGCGCCACGGCGGCGGCGTGACCGCGAGGCTGTCGCCGCGCTCCTGAACCGTAAAGCCCAGAGCTCCGAGAAGCGCCGTCGCTTCCACCGGTGGCACGGCGAGCCCGCCGAGCTGTGCTGGGCGGTTTTCGCGCAGCGTGTAGTCGCGCCGCCATTCCGGCACCGCGCCGGCGACGACGACCTCCGACACCTCGCCACCGCATAGCTCCAGCACCAGCCGGGTGGCGATTTCAAGACCGGGCGCGGTGAATTCCGGGTCGATTCCGCGCTCGAAGCGATAGCGCGCGTCGCTGGTGATTTCGAGCCGGCGGCCGGTTGACGCGGTGCGGACGGGGTCGAACAGCGCCGCCTCGATAAAGACATCGGTGGTCTCGTCGGTGCAGCTCGTCGGCTCGCCGCCCATTACCCCGCCGAGGCTTTGCACGCCATTATCGTCGGCGATCGCGGTGACCTCGGGGTCGAGCGTGTATTCGCGGCCGTTGAGCGCCGAGAGCTTCTCGCCGGGCTTGGCGAAGCGCACGACGAGGTCGCCCTTCACTTTGCTGGCATCGAAGACATGCAGCGGCCGGTTGAGGTCGAAGGTGAGGAAATTGGTGATGTCGACCAGCGCCGAAATCGGCCGCAAGCCGATGGCTTCGAGGCGGCGCTTCAGCCAATCGGGGCTCGGCCCGTTATTGAGGCCGCGAATGTGCCGCCCGAGGAACAGCGGACAGGCTTTGTGATCGGTCAGGTGGATGCGAATGGGCGAGGTGAATTTCCCCGGCACCGGGGTTTCGTCGAGCGGGATTAGCCGGCCCACGCCGGCCGCCGCGAGGTCGCGCGCAAGGCCGCGCACGCCGAGGCAATCGGCGCGATTGGGCGTCACCTTGATGTCGATCACCGGATCGCCCAACCCGGCATATTCCGTGTAGATCATGCCAATCGGAGCATCCTCGGGGAGGTCGATGATCCCCTCGTGGTCGTCGCTGAGCGCCAGCTCGTATGCCGACATCAGCATGCCGCGCGAGGCCTGGCCGCGGATCGTGCTTTCCTCCAGCTTCTTGCCGTTGCGCGGCACGATGACACCGGCCGGACCAAAGACGCCCTTCATGGCCGTCCGGGCGTTGGGCGCGCCGCACACCACCTGCACCTCGCCGTCTCCAGCGTCGACGATGCAGACCCTGAGACGATCGGCGTTGGGGTGCTGCACGGCCGAGACGACGCGCGCCACCTTAAACCCGGCAAGCGCCTTGGCCGGGTCGTCGACCCCGTCGACATCGTGGCCGAGCATCACCAGCCGCTCGACGATCTCGTCGGTCGTCGCTTGGGTCTCAAGATGGGTCTTGAGCCACGAGATGGTCGTCTTCATAGCGCGCCCCTCATAACGCCCCTCGCACCATCGAGGGCACGTCGAGCGGCAGGAACCCGTAATGCCGCAGCCAGCGCAGGTCGCTGTCGTACATCGTGCGCAGATCGGGGATGCCGTATTTGAGCATCGCCACCCGCTCGATGCCCATGCCAAAGGCAAAGCCCTGGTACTCGTCGGGGTCGATCCCGCAATTGCGCAGCACTTGCGGGTGCACCATGCCGCTGCCGAGGATTTCCAGCCAGCCTTCGCCAGCGCCGATCTTCAATTCGCCGCCTTCCCTCGAGCAGCCGATATCGACCTCGGCAGATGGTTCGGTGAACGGGAAATAGCTCGGCCGGAAGCGTACCGGCAAATCGTCGACGTCGAAGAACGCGCGACAGAATTCGATGAGGCAGCCTTTGAGGTGCCCCATATGCGTGGTGCGGTCGATCACCAGCCCCTCGACTTGGTGGAACATCGGCGAGTGGGTCGCGTCATGGTCGCAGCGGAAGGTGCGGCCGGGGACGATGATGCGGATCGGCGGCTTCTGCTTGAGCATCGTGCGCACCTGCACCGGCGAAGTGTGGGTGCGCAGCACCAGCCGCGAACCATCCGCGCGCTCGGGTAGATAGAACGTATCGTGCTCCTGCCGCGCCGGGTGCTCGGGCGGAATGTTGAGCGCGGTGAAATTGTAGAAATCGTCCTCGATGTGCGGCCCTTCGGCGACGACGAACCCCATCTCGCCAAAGATCGCGATGATCTCGTCGATCGTTTGGCTGATCGGGTGAATCCGGCCCTGTGCGGCTGGCATGGCCGGCAGGGTCACATCGGCGCGCTCGGCGGCGAGCCGGTTCGACAGCGCGGTGCGGTTGAGCTCGACGGCGCGCGCGTCGATCGCGTCCGAGACCGTGTCCTTCAACGCGTTGAAGCGGGCGCCGGCGGCGCGCCGCTCCTCGGCCGGCAGCGCGCCGAGGCCGCGCATCAGCCCGGTCACCAGCCCCTGGCGGCCGAGATACTTGATGCGCACCGCTTCGAGCGCCTCGGGCGAAGCCGCGGCGGCGATCTCGCCGAGCCCGGCTTCCTGCAATTGTTGCGGATCGTCCATGACCAATCCTTGAACCTAAATCGCCAATAGAAAAGGGGCCCATTGCGGCCCCTTGATGATGACACACAAACCGGCGGGGCCTAGCGAGAGCACCCGCCGCTAAATCGCGCTGTGATGATCGCCAGCCGGATCATTCCGCCGCCGCCGGCGCCTGATCGAGCGCGCCTTTCGCCGTGGCGACCACCCCGGCGAACGCCTCCGGCTCGCGGATCGCGAGATCGGACAGAACCTTGCGATCGAGCTCCAACCCCGCGAGCTTCAGCCCGTGGATGAATTGCGAGTAGGTGAGGCCGTGCTCGCGTACCCCGGCATTGATGCGCTGGATCCACAGCCCGCGGAAATCGCGCTTCTTGTTGCGCCGGTCGCGATAGGCGTAGCGCAGCGCCTTCTCGACCTTTTCGAGCGCGATGCGATAGACCTTGCTGTTGCGGCCGCGATACCCCTTGGCGAGGTCGAGGACCTTTTTGTGGCGGGCGTGGGCCGTGACGCCGCGTTTTACTCGCGCCATGGCTCAGCCCCGCAGATACGGCATGTAGGTGAGCACGAGGTTGGTATCGCCCGGCTGCAACGTCACCTTGCCACGCGCCTTGCGCTTCATCGATTTGGGCTTTGAGATCAGGCGATGCCGCTTGTGCGCCACATTCATCGTGATCTTGCCGGACGCGGTGCGGCCAAAGCGCTTTTTGGCGCCGCTCTTGGTCTTCAACTTGGGCATTTCGAGTTCCTGTAAGCTGTGGCGGCCAGGCATGCCCTATGTGGCGCGAGGATCAAATCCCCTTGGCGCGGGCCCGCCGCCGATTGAGCCGCGGGTTATACCGGTGCGCCTTCACGAAAGCAAGGCGCGGCATGCCGTCCCGACCGCTGGCGGCAGCCCGGCCGAATTGGCATGATGCGCACCATGGAGCGCGTGAGCTACGTCATTACAGTCTACAACAAGGAGACGGCGCTGCCCTTCGTGTTGGCCGGGCTCAAGGCGCAGGAGGGCGATTTCGAACGTGAGTACATCTTTGTCGACGACGAGTCCCGCGACGCCAGCGTCGAAGTCGTACGCCGGCTCACGCGCGACTGGGACAATGTCACGATCATCGAGCAGAAAAACGCCGGCCCTTCCGCGGCGATGAATGTCGGCTTTCGCCTCGCGACGGGCGATTGGATCAAGCCGATGGATAGCGACGACGTGCTGCTGCCCTGGGCCACGCGACGGCTGATGCAAGCCTGCGTCGAGACCGGTTTCGATGTCGCGCTGGCTCCGAATTGCGGGTTGTATCGCTTCGACGAGGACGTGGCCGATTTCCTTTCCGCGCGGCGGTCCGAGCCGCGGCCGGTGGAAAGCTGCCCCGACATGCTGCGCCGCTCGCTGCAATACACCCAAGGAAACCCTTCTTCCTGGCTGGCGCGCGCCGAGCGCGTACGCCGGTCCGGCGGGTGCGACGAGCGCGTTTTTGTTCAGGACTATTCGATCGTGCTGCGGATGGCGGCGTTTGGGGGGTTTGCGCGGCTTGCGGAGCCGTTGTTCCTCGGCCCCGAGGTGATGCCTGACCGCATGTCGGCGGATCAGGCGCAAGTGCTGCACGATCTCAACCGTACCCTCGCGCATTTTCTCGGGGAGTGGCCCGATGTGCCGCGCGATCTGGCGCGGCTCGGCTTCGTCCGGGCAGCCGCGCGCGCCTGGGCCTGGGCGCGACGGCGCGGCGGCAAGAGCGTTGCGTCGCGCGAGTTCTGGCTACTGTGTGGCGCCCGGCTCGGCTTTCTGCCGCCGTCGCCGAAAAATCTGGGCGCGACTTGCGCACCATTCGCGGCGACCAACACCATTCGTATTCCCACCGGTCATGCCGTGATGCAGCGCTGATGGCGATCCTGTTCAAGACGACGCCGGCGGCGATGGCGCGCTGGCAGCCGCATCTCGCCGTGGCATTCGCCGACCAGGACCTCAGGCTCTGGCCCGAGATTGGCGACAAATCCGAGATCGACTACGCACTCGTCTGGCATCCCGAACCCGGGCTGCTCCCCGGCCTGCCTAATCTCAAGCTGATCGTGTCCTTGGGCGCCGGAGTCGATCACATCTTGCGCGACCCTCGGCTGCCCGGTGGTATCCCGATCCTGCGGCTCGTCGACCCCTATATGACGCGGGCGATGAGCGAATACGTCGTACTCAACGTGCTGCGCCTGCATCGCCGGGACGTGGCCTACCGCCTTCAGCAAGCCGCCGGCGAGTGGCGTGAGCACGCGCAGAAAAACGCCGAAGAACGGACGGTCGGCATTCTCGGCTTTGGCGCGCTCGGCCAAGATGCGGCACGCAGGCTCGCCACGTTGGGTTTCAACGTTGCAGGCTGGAGCCGCTCGGGTCGAGCGGTACCGGGGTTCGCGACCTACGGCGGCGCGACGGGCCTCGATGCGCTGTTGTCGCGCAGCGAAATCCTCGTTTCGCTCCTGCCGATGACCGCGGAAACCGAGGACATTCTCAACGCCCCCCTGTTCGCCCGGCTGCCGCGCGGCGCGGCGCTGATCAACGCCGGACGCGGACGGCATCTGGTCGAGGCCGATCTGCTCGCGGCGCTCGATACCGGGCAATTATCCGCCGCCGTGCTCGATGTGTTTCGCGATGAGCCGCTGCCGCCGGGGCACCCGTTCTGGCGGCACCCTCGGATCATCGTGACACCGCATGTCGCGGCCGAGACTCATCCACAAACGGCGCTGCCGATCATAGCCGCGGCGATCGCCGATTTCGAGAGCGGCCGGCCGGTGGCCAATCTGGTCGACCGCGCGCGGGGCTACTAATCGCGTCCGCGTTGTTCACCGGTGGCAACGAGCCAATCGATGGTCGTGCGCAGACCGCTCAGCCATTCGACTCGCGGCCGCCAACCGAGCTCGCGTTCGATGAGCCGGATATCGAGCACATTGACGGGGACGTCGGTGCGTCGCCCCGTCTTGTAAACCTTCGGCAGTGAACCATGGCCGAGCAGTGTTTCGATGTCGCGGAATACCTCGTCAATACTGCGGCCGACACCCTGGCCGACATTGAAAAGACGGTGTGACCCGTCATACAGCGCCGCACGGGCGAGCGCATCGACAACGTCGCCGATATAAACGAAGTCGCGCACGACATCGCCGTCGCCCCAGATCTCCAGCGTCTCGCCGCTCAGCGCCCGTTCGATAAAGGCGGCGATCACTCCCTGCCTGCGGTAGCCGGCCTGAAACGGACCAAACGGATTGGCGATGCGCAGGATGGCGTAATCGAGGCCGTGCAGCCGATGATAAAGCGCCAGGTATTTTTCGATCGCCAGCTTGCTGATGCCATAGGCGGCGATCGGGTCAGTCGGCGCGGTCTCGGGGATCGGCGTCCCCTGAGGAATGCCGTAAATTGTGCCGCCCGACGAGGCAAAGATCACCTTGCGCACGTCCGAGAGGCGGCACACGTCAAGCAGATGCAGGGTGTTCGGCACATGTGCCGCGAGATCGCCGGCGGGATCGCGGTTCGAGCTTTCCGGCAGGCTACTGCCGACGAGGTGGAACACCAGCTCATTGCCTTCGACGGCGCGAGCGACGGCGGCATGGTCGGCGAAATCGCCCGTCGTCCAGGTGACGCCGTCGAGCGCCTCGGGAAAGCTTCGCGATCGGCCAAAACCCTGTACCCGCGCGCCGAGTTGCAGCAGATAGCGGCACAGGTTCGTGCCGATAAATCCGCCGCCTCCCAGGACCAGGCACGAGCGCCCGCGAAGATTACCCGGCTCGCTCATTTTCGCAGGCTCGCCAACAACTCGGACAGCGTCGCCTTGTCCGCGTCATCAGCAATGGGGATGGCGAATTCCAAATGGCTCGCGATGTTGCCGAAGCGGGCGTTGAGCTTCCCGGCGATCTCGTCATGCGTGCCGACGACGGCGTAGTGGTCGAGCATCTCGTCGCTGATAAAGCCGGGCATTTCCTCCCAGCGCTGCGCCCGCGAATAGCTCTGCAGCGAGCGCGCCACCTCGCCATAACCCTGCGTTTCGAACGCGACCAGATAGGTCGGGGTCGATGCGTAGAATGCGATCCGCGCCCGCACGTCGCGTACCCGCGCCTCAAGGCCCTTTTTGTCTGGCGCGGTGGCGATGAGCGGCATCGCGGCGATCTCGAATTTCGTGAAGTCGCGACCAGTTTTCTCGGCGCCCTTGCGAGCCGCCGGCAGCATGACCTCGGTGATATAGTGCCGGGTGCAGACCGGA
>DATJSH010000278.1:0-20616 GCA_035504235.1 Allostellaceae bacterium
CTTCGTTGCGGGTCGCCGGGTTGGGTCAGAGGCGGTAGCCGCAGCGGGCGAGATGTTCGGTGTAGCGGTCGTCGAGAACGCCGGTGCCGTGGGCGAGCTGGGCAAGGTTGAGGTCGCCGCCGTAATTGACTTCGAGGAGCACCGGTCCCTGCGCTGCAAGGGCGACGTCCCAGGATTGGGTGCGGATGCCCGGCAATACGGCAGCGGCCGACATAACTAGGCGCTGGAGCGCTTCCCAGTTCGGGATCGGGGTGCCAAGGATCGGACAGTGGGTGTTCGCATGCGCCTCGTCGATGCTCATTTCGGCGCCCGTGCCGCGCACGACCCTGCGGATGCGGCCGCTGTCGAGGTCGATTGCGCCGAGCATGTTTCCGCGCCGCCAGAAATTGTCGGCTGGGTTGTTGCCGGTCGCGATCTTTGCGACGGCGCGATGGATGACGGGGCCGGATGGGCCGACCAGAACGAGGGCGCGAACCGACCACAATCGCGGCCCGAATATGGCGGCGAGGCCAGAATCGGGCTCGAGGCGGCGCTGGATCAGGTAGCCGGTGCCGGCTGCCAGCTCGGCCGCCAGGCTGTCGACACTCCGCCGCTCGCCGCCGAGCAGCAGCACCTCATCGCTGGCGGCCACGTAATCGTCGGCGCTGACAACCGCGAGGCTGTATTTGCCGTTGATCGGTTTTGCGAACAGCGGGTAGCCCTCAGGCCCGCGCAGAAAGTCCGCGACCTGGTCGGCGCTTCGGAAAATGGGCGTATCAGGGGCCCGGAGACCGGCTCGCGTTACGGCGAGCAACGGAGGCACCGGCAGCCCCGCACCTGCCATGATGGTCTGAAACAGCAACTTGTCGGCCGCTGTGGCGTACCAGCCCGCGTTGTTGCAGGCGATGTGCATCGCGTTCTGCGCCTGCTTGCCGACGAAACGACGTTTCTCCCCCGCCGGCAGGACCGGCTCCCAGAGCCGGTAGTAGAAATATTCGTTCGGGGTTAGCCTGCCTCGTCCCCGCCGCAGGGAAACGATTTCGGCAAGGATGGAGGTCATCCGCCGGCCAGCCGACAGTGCGGCGTCGACATTTGCCGGCAGGTTGATCTCGGGGATGCCGTTCAAGGTCGGCAGGAGCGCGGCTTCGGCCGTGATCGTCGACGTTTGTGCGGGCATGAGCGGCCTCCATCGAGGCGGAGGCCTTCGGTAACAGGTGGTTTTGCGAACGGAGCAGGTAACTGATCGGTATGGGGTCAGCTCTCCATCCGGCAAGTGTCGCCCCGATTTGCAGACGGCGCAGATTTGCTAGGCGGTGTTTAAGGCGACGGAGCTGGCACCGTCGGACACGAGGACATCGCAAGCCCGCTTCGGCCGCCGTAAAAGCTTGCGTGCGATGAGTCGGCGACGATGATGGGGCGGGCGGGCAAAACGTGACCAATAACGAAGTGTGGAGTGTCGGCCCGCGCCGGCAGGGACTGGCAAAGAATGTTTTTGAACGATCAAGAGACGGAGATCGATCTCTTATACTACGAGGCGATCGCGAAGACGATCGTCAAGCTGGCGCGTGATACACGCAGTATTCCCGTCACAATCGGCGTGCATGGCGACTGGGGTGCTGGGAAGTCGAGCATCTTGAGGATGGCCGCCATTGGCTTCGCGGCCGATCGACGGGTCCTCTGCCTCTGGTTCAACGGCTGGACATTTGAAGGATTCGAGGACGCCAAAATCGTCGTCATCGAGACGATCGTCGATGAGCTGCGGCGCGCGCGTCCAGCCTTGGCGAAGGTGATCGAGGCGGCGAAGAAGCTGCTGAAGCGGATCGACTGGTTGAAGCTCGCAAAGAGAGCCGGTGGGTTCGTTTTCACGGCCACGACAGGGATTCCCACCTTCGATCAGGTGAGGGGGTTTATCGAAGGTGCCGCATCGCTACTGCGAGAGCCGGAAGAACATGTGTCGCTAGAACAGCTCAAGTCGGTCGTGATGGAGGCCAAGGAATACATCAAGGACGCGAGCGACGAAGCAGATCATCTCCCCGACCAGATCCATGCGTTCCGCGAAGAGTTCCGGGAGCTGCTGGACGCGGCGGACATTGATCAGCTCGTCGTGATCGTCGACGATCTAGACCGCTGCCTTCCCGAGACTGCTGTCGCCACGCTGGAGGCGATACGCTTGTTTTTGTTCGTCGAGCGCACGGCCTTCGTGATCGGCGCCGACGAGATGATGATCGAGTACGCCGTGCGCGAGCATTTTCCCGAGTTGCCGCCGAGTTCAGGCACCGTGCCCTACGCGCGCAATTATCTTGAAAAGCTTATCCAGGTGCCCTTCCGGATACCCGCACTCGGTCTGGCCGAGACACGCGTGTACGTGACGCTGTTGTTGGCAGAAGCGGCATTGGGAGCGAACGACGAGCGGTTCCGGAAGTTGCTTGAGGCGGCGCGTGAAGATCTGCGGCGACCTTGGACGAGCCGCGGTCTTGATCGGGGGATCGTCGGAAAGGCCCTCGGTGACAACATCCCGGCGGAGGTAGAGCAGGCCCTAATCATCAGCGCACAGGTTGCAAAGATTCTGACCGACGGAACGCGAGGTAATCCGCGGCAGATCAAGCGTTTCCTGAATTCAATGATGCTGCGCGGCAGCATTGCCGAGGCGCGGGGGTTTGGTAGCGAGATCCAGCGTCCGATCTTGGCGAAGGTCATGCTGGCCGAGAGATTCTCGCCCGACTTCTACGAACAGGTAGCGAGGCTGGCAGCCGCTGCCCCGGACGGGAAATCTGTCGCCTTGGCGCGATTCGAGGAGAAGGCACGTGCTGACGGCGAAGAGGAAGCAGGGCCGGCGAAGGGAAGAGCGGCGAAGGCCCCCGCGCAACTATGGCCGGCCGAATGCGAGGAATGGGTCAAGAGCGAGTGGGCAAAAAACTGGGCGACGATCGAACCCCCTTTGGGAGACGTTGACCTAAGACCATACGTATTCGTGACCCGCGATAAACGCAGCTATCTTGGCGGCATCACGCCGAGCCATTTGGAAGGCCTCGTCGAGCGCTTGATGGGACCGCGGTTGGGCGTGCGGAGCGCGATGCCGGAAATAGCGAAGCTCGCTGGGGCCGAGCCCGAGCACGTGTTCGAGGCACTGCGCGCCCGTATCCTGCAGGCGGACAACCTGTCCGCCGAGCCGCCGGGGGTGCAAGGGCTGATTGCGATCGTCGAGGCACATCCATCCTTGCAGCGCCGTCTGCTTAGCTTCGTGCGCGAGCTGCCAACCGCCAAAATTGGGCCCTGGGTGGCCTCGAGCTGGGGGAATTGTTTTAAGGATCCGGCCGTGAACCGGGAGTTTTCGGGCGTAGTCGAGAGCTGGTCCGAGCAATCCGAAAACGACGTGCTACGGGTCGCCGCCCAAGGGGTCTTGCGCCTCACGAGGGTGTAGCGTGGGTACGTCGAAAACCTACGCCGGCGCGCGTACAGGGCTCGTGCCCTCGTGGGTCGATGAGCCGGCGGAAGGCGCGGCGCCCGAGGCGGTGCCGGTCCCGCCGTCCATGTTGCCGGTGGTCGCAACCGTCGCAATGCCCGTATCGATATTACCGGCGGTCGCCGCGCCTCCGTCGCGCATGGCGCGTTTCAACGAGTTGCTGCGGAACCTCGACATCCCTGCTGTTCTCCGGAACCCCTACAGACACAACACAAAGGGGGAGATGGTCGCCGAGTGCGCCGACGTGGACTTTCTGCGGCGCATCGCGAGGCACACGATGTCGTGCTCTGGGCCCACCAAAAATCGCTTCGCCAGGGACGAAGCAATGCGGAAATGGCAGCATTGCGGCTATTGCGTGCCGTGCCTGATCCGCCGGGCGGCCCTGGTCAAAGGATTGGGCGAGGACGACACACCCTATGGCCTCGGTGATCTCCGAGCCCGGGTGCTTGATACGAATGCGGCCGAGGGACAGCACGTCCGATCATTCCAGGTCGCGCTGGCGCGCCTATCGGCGAAGCCGGAGCGCGCCCGCTTCGACATTCATCGGCCAGGACCGCTCATCGACCATCCGGGCGATCTGGCCGCGTATGAAAGGGTCTATGTCGAGGGGCTGCGAGAGGTGGGCGCCTTCCTGTCCGGGGTCGAGGCGAGGCCGCGGTGAGATACGCAGTGACAAGAGACGATCCCCGCTGGGTCGATTACCACTGCCATCTGGACCTTTATCCTGATCACGAAGCGCTGATCGCCGAGTGCGACCGAGGGAAGATCGCGACCCTCACCGTGACGACCACGCCGAAGGCCTGGCCGAGGAATCGTGCGCTTGCCGAGGGCTCTGAACATGTGCGCGTGGCGCTCGGCCTCCACCCGCAGCTCGTGGCCGAACGCTTTGAAGAAATAGCTTTGTTCGAGCGGCTTCTCGGCGAGGCCCGCTACGTTGGGGAGGTCGGGCTCGACGCCGGACCGCGCTTCTACCGCAGCTTCGCGGCTCAGGAACGGGTCTTCGAACGCGTGCTCCGGGCCTGCGCGGAAGCTGGCGGCAAGATACTTACCGTGCACAGCGTTCGCAGCGTCGGCAAGGTGCTGGCGCACCTGGAACGCCACCTGCCGGCGGGCCGCGGGCGAGTGGTGCTCCACTGGTTTACGGGCAACGTCGCGGAAGCGGAGCGAGCCGCGGACCTGGGGTGCTATTTCTCAATCAATCGCGCGATGCTGCGATCCGATCGGCACCGAACGCTCGTGAAGAAGCTCCCCTTTGATCGGCTGCTGACCGAGACTGACGGCCCCTTTGTGGAGGCCGGCGGAGCGCCCATGCGTCCAAGCGACGTGTCGGAAACCTTGGCTGAGCTTGCCGTCGCGCGCGGGCTGGGGTCAGGGGAAATGGCAAGGATTGTACTCGACAATTTGCTGAGCATTGAAATGGTATAGTCGGTAACGCGGGCGCAGAGCGGATTACTCGACAAACTTACCGTGCGGCAGGAGTTCGCGTATTTCACAAAGGGGATGAGTGAGCGGCGAGAAATGTCGGCCGATTGTGGGCCAGGACACGACGGGCGCTCACTCGAGAGTTGTTACTGGGGATCCGAAACCAAGCTCACGAGCTTTGTCGGTCGCGAGAGGGTCGCGGTTACCGCGGCGGGGTCTCCGATTCGTGTTTCAACGACCGCGCGGGTGACGTCGTCCGGTAAGCACGCTGAGAACTTCAAGGCTCGTCCCAAATCCGTGGGCAGTTCTGGTCGAGCTTCGGACGGCTTGATCGATGCCAAGGCTTCGGCGACCGCTCTCGCGGCGGGGCTGTATGGACTAATCGAGAAGTCGTCCCAGTCGGCGACAGTGAGACCCCGCGACTGGAGTGCGTGAGCGAGCGATGCGCAGGCAAGCCCGCCGGCAAAACACCAGATCCGTACGTGCCCGTTGTTGTCGGATACGATCGGGAGCGATCGGCCATCGATGAATGCCAAGCGTTCCCTGATTTCACCGAGCGCTGCTACGGCTCGGCGAGACAGCGCGCAATTTGGTTCGGCGCCGGCGATGATGCGCTCGGCGCTACGGCAGACCTCCATCGATTGGCTTCTGCGAGCGCCGAGCCACCGGGATCTGCCGCCTCCGGTTGCCGCTGTGACCGATATTCGACGGCGGCGCCAATCGACCTCCACAACTCGCCAGCTTCTGCCGCCAAGCAAGAGGACCGGCAGAGTGCCGTCGGCGCTTCGCGCCAAGCTCGTTGGATGGACAGTCCCGAGTTCCCTCGCGCCGTAGTAAATGGCGAGCAGCAATGGGCTGCTGAAGGCGGCGACAAGATCGCTGAAGTGGCGGCGGCCAAACTCGCGCTCACCACGAACTCCCATACCAAGCACTCCGCCGTCCTCGGCAAGGACACCGCTTTCGACCATGTGCTTCAAGACTGCAACTCGGTCGGCCTGAGGAATCTCGCCGACGACGGAGCCAAGCCATTGATCAATGTCGGGTCGAGCCAGACCGCGCTCTTGTAGCGCCAGTGCCATCACCTGCTGCGCGTAAATATGGGTAGGGCGGGCGGGCGGCACGATCTCCTCGATGAAGCCCTCGCGCGCAAGAGTTGCCATAGCGAGATCGGCGATGAACTCGTTCTCGTCCGTCGCCAGCAGCAGGAGGTTGCGGTGTGAACCTGTGCGCCGCCCGCTGCGACCCATCCGCTGCAGAAGTGCTGATACGGTTGGCGGTGCGCCGACCTGAATGACCCGGTCGAGATCGCCGACATCGATGCCGAGTTCTAGCGTCGAAGTCGCGACGATGGCGCAATCAGGCTCGGCCGAAAACGCGGCTTCGGCCGTGCGCCGCTCATCCGCAGAAAGCGAGGCGTGAGAAACGAAGGCTTGAAGTCCCGCCGAGCGGAGCCCCCCGGCTAGCTCCTCGACGCGGGTGCGGCTGTCGGCGAAGACCAGCCGGCGTTCACCTCGAAAGACGCGCGAGAGGACCGTGATCGCGTTGGCGAGCGAGCCCACATGGTCGACCGCAATCTCGCCGGCCGCCGGCGAGCCGATGGGTCCGACGACGTGCCCTTCGTTGTTACGAGCGAGCCAAACGAGCAGCGCTTCGGGATTGGCAATTGTTGCGGACAGACCGATCCGTTGAATTCTGTGCCCCGTCAGATGCTGCAGGCGCTCCAATAAGAACAGCAGATGCCAGCCGCGGTCATCGCCGGCAAAGGCATGCAACTCGTCAATTATTACTCCGCGCAGGTTCTTGAAAAGGACTGTGTGGTCGATGCGCGACGAGATCAGGAGAGCCTCGAGTGATTCCGGCGTCGTCAGCAAGAGATCGGGCGGCTCAGCAAGCAACCGGCGGCGTGCGGCACTGCCGACGTCGCCATGCCAGAGCGCCGCTCGCCTTCCGACCATCGATGCATAGCCCTGCAGGCGCGGCTCGAGGTTGTTCAGGAGGGCCCGAAGTGGACAAACGTAGAGAACTGATAGACCTCGCCAGGAGTCGCGGGCCATCCGGGACAGCATCGGCAGCACTGCCGCCTCGGTCTTCCCACCTGCCGTCTGGGCCAGGAGCAGAACATCAAGGCCCTTCACGATCGGTTCGATCGCCTCGCGCTGTATCGGTCGGAGATCGGCCCAGCCGAGCGTATTGACAATATGGTAGCGCAGCGCTGGGTGGAGCAGGTCGAAAGGGCTCACACCTTCAGCTCGACCTCATCGACCGAAGCGGCCGCGACGTTGGCGCGTTCGGCTGGTGTCATCTCACGCTCATCAAGCGTCAAGGTATAGTGACGCCGCGGGTCGAAGTCCGGGAACTGATCGACGCGATCGAGAACCTCGGCAAAGAGTTTGCGGAGAAAGAGCCTCGGGGCGACGCCGGCGTTGCCGCCGAGGCGACCGGAAACGGCGTGGGCGAGGTCGGACAAATACCCATCATCCACGACACGATGGATGCGCTCGGGTGCCGAGATCTCCTCGGCAAACAGGTCTCGGATCCGGGCACCAACGGCAACAAGGGCCGCAACATCGAAGCCCTGCAAGCGGATCTGCACAGCGCGGGGATTGTCGAAGCGCGCTTCGGTCGCGAAGTCGGTTTGCAGGCGCCGGGCGAGAGGCGCCAGCCGCTGAACGCCCTGCCGCCCCTCAAAGAACGCGCTGGTCCCGGTGACGATAAGATAGAGCCCCGGGTAACGGCCCGCGTCGATCTCGTCGATCAGCTGACGCAACGCGTTGAGACCTCTTTCGCGCGTGTCGGCGCGCATTCGTTGCAGGGTTTCGACCTCGTCGAGGACAAGGAGCAGCCCCGCGCGTCCGGAATCGCGCAAAATGGTCAGCAACCCGACCAGAAAATGCATCGCGCCGAACGGGTCGAGATCGCCTTTGATGCCGGCGGCGCGCTTCACCGAGGCCGCGACGTTTGGCTGTCCGCCGAGCCATGCGATCAGTCCCTCGGCAAGGGCATCCTCGCTTGAAAGGAGCGCTCGGCGATAGGCGCGCAGCACCGCGGAAAATGCCGGTGCGGTTTGGGCAATCGCTGCGAGACGCCGCTCCATCAGTGCTTCGGTTGCAGTGGCCAGCGCAGCCCCGTCCGTGGCATCGAGATGCCCGTCTGTGTCAATCGGCGTCGAAGTTTGACCCCGGGGTCAATTTTCCACGCCGAAACACACTTCGAGGTCGGGGACGACGAAAATGTCGGTCCGCCCGGCGACCGGAGACGATGCCCTTTGTCTTGGGCGCCTCCTCCGACGCGGCGTTGTCGAAGGCGAGCGGCCAGTCGAGAACGCCGCCGGTGATCTGGCGGCGATCTGCCATCTTGCATAACGCGGCGGCGTCGAGGGTCGATCAGATCTTTCGGTAACCGCTTCGACCGCCGAGAGGTAAACAAATTACGCCATAGTCTCGTCGGCACGGCTCGTCAGGACGATCGCCACCCGGGCGTCGAGGCTTCAACGGATTGCGTAAATCGATTCCCAAGGATTCCGCGCACGCGATCGACGGCACAGCGCGTAGCCCCACTTCGTGCCGGTTGCGCCGAGCAGGCTGGGCGGGCGCCGCTTGACCTGCATCAACGCGCAGCTCGGCGCAGATGGCGTTTTATGGCGTCAGCGGGGCGATACGCGCAGCGACCTGGTCAACCCGGTCAGCGCGCCTGTCGACGACGATAAATCTCGGTGGGCAAGCGGACGCTCGGCAGGCCGAGAGAAGGTAGAGAGTGGCGATGACCAAAGATTCCGAGCTTCTTGAACGGGTGCGCGAGGCCCTTCGGGCGGATACGCGCGTCGGCTTCGATGAAGCCTCGATTTCGCTCTCGGTTGATGGCGACCAGATCATCATCGACGGCGAGGTCGCCGATATCGCAGCAAAGCGCTGGGCGCTCCACCGGGCTGCTGAGTTGGTCCAGAACCGCGGCATCGTCGACCGCCTTCACGTCCGGCCCGCGGTCGCAATGGAAGACGGCATGATCCGCGACTTGGTGCGCAACGCGCTCATCGACGAAGCAGCGCTGTCGCGGTGCCGGCTGCGTGAGCGGGTGAAAGGCAAGTTTCTCCTCGTTCGCGATCCGCCGGGCGCGCGGGAAACCATAGACATTCGGGTCGAGGATGGCGTCGTGATACTCGAGGGCGAGGTGGCGGGGCTCGCGGAGAAACGGCTGGCGGGCGCGCTCGCCTGGTGGGTTGCGGGGAGCCGCGACGTGATCAACCGCCTCCGCGTCGTCCCAGCGGAGGCGGATAACGATTTCGAGATCGTCGATGCGGTGCGGCTCGTCCTGGAGAAGGATCCATTTGTCAACGCCGACCAGCTGCGGGTCCGCGTCAAGCAGGCCGTCGTCAACCTTGACGGGCTCGTCCCGACCGAAAGCGAGCGCGACATGGCCGAGCACGATGCCTGGTACGTCTTCGGCGTCGAAGACGTCGTCAACCGCATCGAGGTGAAGGCCTAGTCGACCGCCTTCTCTGAAAAAAACCGTCTCTGCGCAATCCCGGCGACGTATTCGCCGGGATTGCGTCATTCTTGGCTTCGAAAGGTTAAATACATCAGGATCAAGTAGACAGTTGGGATGACGACGATGAGCACGATGAGTTGTACCGCTTCAGGTGCCGTGCAATCCGAATTGAAGAAAATTCTACCGATGACGCCATCAACTATCATAATAATAGCCAAGCCGATGTACCACGCCAATAAAGGATAACGCGGATTAGCGGTTGCCATTCGTGTCTTCTGTCTGGAGTTTGACTCGGCGCATCCGTTGCTTCTTTGACCCGTCCCTGCAGGCGGGCGCCCGAATCCGGGGAATCGGCGCCTGATTTGCTACGGGCAGACCGTACCGCCGTTTGCTTCCATCAAGGCATTGAAAGCGGGCGCCGCTTCCTCAGCAACCTCGGCGACGATAGTGCGCCGACCAAAAGCCGTTTCATTCCACTCCTTATTAGCGAAGTCGGCGTCGGCCTGCTCGTTTACAAGCTCGGCGGACCACCCGAGCAATGCGCCTGCGCCGGCCCCTATCGCCGCACCAAGCGGACCGCCGGCCAAACCGCTCAATCCGCCGATCAACGCGCCGGCACCAACAGTGCCGAGCCTGTCGTCAGAGATATCCCGCAAAGAAATCTTGCCGTCCAAACCTTTTGCGACGACCGCCAAGTGGTACACTTTGACGCGTTCCCCGGCGGTCAGCTGGGTGAAGAGAGCGCCGATTGCCTGATCCATTTTTGCCTCGTCAGGAAATGTGACCACGACGAGCTTCGACCCCGGCGGCGCGGCGCGTTGCGCATCGCCGGTTTCCGCGGCCGGATCGGGTTCTACATTGTTCATCTGTGCGCTCCGAGTGATCGGCGGTGGTCGCGTGGCACCGGTGATCGTGCGGAGCCCAACGACATTGGGCATAACCGATAGCGTGGCTCAATCTGTAGCGCCTTGATCTGGATCAGCGGCGAACTTTTCCTTCCATTCCGCTGTTTGTTCCGCAACGCGGCGCACCGGCATGGCCGTGGTCGGCGAAGGCTTGATCACACCTCTGTCTCGCCGGCTGCGAGACGCTCGCCATCGATCTCATGAGTGCCCGATTCCCCGCCATTCCGGACCAGCGCGCCGAGGAGATCGGCACGGCTGACGATGCCGACCAGCCTGCCGTGCTCGATCACCGGGACGCGTTTCACCCGGCGGCGGCGCATCAATGTCGCCACGACGCCAATCGGGGTCTGAACCCCGACGGTAACCGCCGGGCTCGTCATGATGTCGCGCGCGGTCAAATGGCGCGCCGTGGCGATCTCCTCGAGCGAGACGGCGTTCTCGTTGAAGAGTTTCAGCCACCATCCGCGAGGGCTGTCGGCCGGCGGCCGCCCCAACAGATCGCCTTCGCTGACGATGCCGAGGACGTGATGTTCGTCGTCGACAACGGGGACTGCGCTGATCTTGTTTTGCAGCAGCAGGCGGGCGATCTCCGCGACGCTCGTTTCGGGGGTCGCGGTTACGACCTTCTGTGTCATGACTGCCGCGACAGGTTCCATCAGAGCAATCCTTCCCGTGGCCATCAGCGCGGGTGGCACCCGCTACGGACGCCGCAGCGCCGCCCTCAGATCGTCGAGTTTCGCCCCGCTCGCGAAGCCGGGCGCTGCACGAAGCAGGCTCGCCGAGCATAATTGGCTCCGATCAGCCGCTGCCGATGGCGACACCGGTAACGAAGACGAGGAGACCACCGCCGACGACCTGCGCCGCCGCCGTCAAGAGCGGCGTATCCATGTAACGGTTGCGGACCCAGGCGATGACCGCGAGCTCGACGAGCACCACGGCGCCGGCAATCGTCGTTGCCAGCCGGAAGTCCGGCACCAGGAACGGCAGCGTGTGACCGAGCCCGCCCAAGGCCGTCATCGCGCCGCAGACGAGGCCGTGCAGCCACGGGCTGCCGCGCCCGGTCAAGGAGCCGTTGTCGCTCAATGCCTCGGCAAATGCCATCGAGATGCCGGCGCCGACCGAGGCGGCGAGCCCGACGAGAAAAGCGGGCCAGCTTTCGCGCGTGGCGAAGGCGGCGGCAAAGAGCGGCGCCAGGGTTGAGACCGAGCCGTCCATCAACCCGGCGAGGCCGGGCTGCGCGATCTGCAAGACAAACAGCCGCCGCTCGGACTCGCCCTCGGCCTTCTCGACCTCGTCCGGCACGTATTTGTCTTTGAGCTCCTCGGCGCGCGCTTCGTGGCGGCGCTCCTCGGCGGCGAGGTCACCGAGGAGCTGGCGGACCGCGGCGTCGGTCGAATGCCGCGCGGCGGTCTGATAGAAGCGCTTGCTCTCGGCCTCCATCAGCTCCGCCTGCGCCCGCACCTTGTCGAGCCCGAGCGGCTTTGATAGCCACAACGATTTGCGCTCGAGGAACCCTTTCACGTCCTGGCGCCGGATCAGCGGAATGTGGTCGCCGAACTTCTCGTGGTAGCGGTCGAGGAGACGGTGGCGGTGGCCGTCCTCCTCATCGGCCATGGCAGCAAACATTCGCGCCGTGCCGGGATAGTTCTTGCGCATCACCTCGGCGAGATCGGCATAGGTGCGGGAGTCCTCCTCCGCGAGCTGGATGGCGAGTGCCAGGGTCTCCTGCTGCGACAGGTCGGAGAAGTTCTTCATCGCCGCGCGATCGTTGAGCTGATGATGCGAGAGGATCGGCGGCCTCGCCGCAGCTCGCAGGGTGGCGGGAGCGCCCGCCACCAAGCCATGCCGTCGAGGTCAGGCGGCGGTCTTGACTTCGATCTTCTTCTGCTGCTTTTGCGTTTCGGCTGTCTTCGGCAAAGTCACCGTCAGCACGCCTTTTGTGAGGGATGCCGCGATCTTGTCGCGGTCGACGCCGTCCGGAAGGACAAAGGATCGCCGAAACGTTCCATAGGCACGCTCTGACATGTAGCGGTTCTTGTCCTGCTGGTCCTTCTCATAATGCTTCTCGCCCTTGAGCGTGAGCATGTCGCCCGACAGCGTGACGTCGATGTCCTTCTGCTCGAGACCCGGCAGCTCGGCGGTAATATTGTACGCCTTGTCGTCTTCGGTTACGTCGACGGCCGGGGCCGAAAAGCCGAACGCGCTTTCGATCCGCCACGGCGGCTCGAAATCGACCATCCGGCGGAATGCGGGCAAACCGAAACCGCCGGCGAACCGATCGAACAGCCGGTTCATTTCGCCGCGAAACGACTGCCATGGATCCGGCGTAGGGGCCGGGGTCGTCTTCTTCACTTCGACAGGAACCTGAGCCACGACTACCTCCGTTGAGATTTCGATCTGACCTGGAGTACTGCGACCCCGCCGGATCACGGTTCGATCCGGAGATGGTCCTCGACATCGATGACGCCGGGAGCCGACCAGGCCGCGCCGACGGCGACGTTGCGCTCGTGCCAACCGTGGACATTGCCGCGGAGGATGACCTTGCCGCTGCTCGTCTCGACGGTAATGCGCGCCGCATCCAAATCGGCATTCCGATGCAGCGCCTTCTGGATTTTTTCCCTGACCTCGTATGCCGGTACCGGCGAGGTCACCCGGATCGCGTTGACGATGCCCACGACGCCCGTGAGGTCGTGCACGGCCGCCTCGGCTTCGCTTTTCTGGTATTGCCAGTCGACATCGCCGGTCAATGTGACGAAGCCCTTCTCGACCTTCACGCCGATCCGATCGGCGGGAAGACCAACCCGCCATTTCAGAATGTCGATGGCTCTTTTGGCGACCTCGTCATCCGCGGTCTTCTTGTCGGAAGGCATGCGAATTTCGATTTCTTCGGCGAGGGCCTTCACCCCCTTGACCCGCCTTGCGGCCCGCTCCGCAGCAAGCTTCTCGCCGTAGCTCGAGACGAAGCCGGTGAGGGTGACGACACCCGAGTTGGTGCTTACCCCGATGTGAGCGGCATTGACGCTGGGCTCGAATTCGAGCTCATCGAGCACGTCCTGCCGCAGTTGATGGTCGGTGATCACAACAAGCCTCCGTCCAGAAAGAGGAACCTGCATTTTCGACGGCCCTCACGGGTCCGCTTTGATCCAGATCAACGGCGGTCCGAACCCTCGCGGTTCAATGCAACGACCCAGGATTTGCCGCCAACATGGGAAAAAGCTCCACGAGCCCGTCCGCAATGAACTCGGTCGCAATCGCAACGAGCAGGAACCCCATTACGCGGCTCGCGATGTTGATCCCGGTCTTTCCGAGCATCGAGGCGATGCGATCGGCGAAAATCAGGACCAGCCATGTCCCGGCCGAGACGGCCGATGCGATGACGGCAAGCAGGGCGAGACTGAGCCAACCTCGGTCGCTGTCGGCGGCCAGTACGGCGGTCGAGATCGCGCCGGGCCCGACCAGCAGCGGAATCCCCAGCGGAACCGCGCCGACCGTCGCGCGTTCGGCCGCCTCCTCGAGCTCCTCTTGCGTGTGCGAGATCGCGCCGCGCCGGGTATGAAGCATGGCGATGCCCATCAACAGCAAGACGATCCCGCCTCCGACCCGGAACGCCGGCAGGCGAATGCCGAGCAAGCCGAGCACGGACTGGCCGAAGGCGATCGAAATGATCAAAGCGACGCCTGCGGTGATGCAGGCGATGGTAGCGACACGCCTGCGCTCCGCCGCGTGCGCGCCCTCGGTCAGCGCGATAAATAGCGGCGCAGCACCGATCGGGTTGACGACAACAGTCAGGGCGGTGACGAAGCTCAAATACCTCGTCAGACCACCGCTCATTGCACCACCTTTCACCGATGCCGGCTGGTCATGACGCCCAGACGGTAGGTCACAGCCATCGGCGGGACGTTGATCGAGATCAAATCGGCCGTTGCGCACTCGTGCTAGACGCGGCCTCGCACAGGATCGGGGGCCGCGCGAACAAGCCGATCGGGAAATGCCGCAAGACCACAGAGGCAATCATGAAGTTCGGCGTGTTGGCGCTCGACTACGACGGCACGATCGCGCGGGACGGCGCGTTGGACCCCGACGTCAGAGATGCAATCGGCGAAGCGCGTGCGCGCGGTATCGTGGTCGTACTGGTCACCGGCCGCATCCTGTCCGACCTGCGGGCGAAGCTGGGTGAACTCGGCTTTGTCGATGCCGTGGTGGCCGAGAACGGTGCGGTTCTCGCCTTTCCTAATAGTCAGCCGAGGCTTCTCGGTGACCCGCCCCCACAAGTCTTTCTCGACGCATTGCGGCGCCGCGGCATCGAACATGAAGCGGGCCAGTGCATCGTCGAAGCCGATGCCGATTCGGCGCCGCAGCTGCTTGCGTCAATCCGGGAACTCGAACTGCCGCTGGTGCTGCTATTCAACCGCAGCCGCGTAATGGTTCTGCCGCAAGCCATCAGCAAGGGCAATGGTCTGCGCGAAGCTTTGAAAGCGCTGCGTCTCTCGCTTCATAACACGATTGCCGTCGGCGATGCCGAGAACGACCACGACCTCCTGGCACAATGCGAGATTGCTGTCGCGGTCGAATGGGGAAGCACGGCACTGCAGAACGAAGCAGACCAGATTGTTCACGGCGACGGCCCGCGCGCCGTCGCCGGTTATATCCGACGCGCCGCGGAGGAGCTGAGGCTGCCCCGCTGCCGGATTGCGCGGCATCGAATTACTTTGGGCACCATGGAGGACGGACGCCCGCTGGCATACGCCGTCCATGGCCGGAACATGCTGATCGTGGGTGATCCCCAATCCGGCAAGTCGTGGATTACGGGCCTTGCGTGCGAACAGATGATTCTCGAAGGCTATTCGGTCTGCGTGATCGATCCGGAAGGCGATTACACGGAGCTCGACGCGCTGCCCGGAGTTGCGGTGCTGGGAGGTCAGCCTCGACCGCCCGACATGCCCGACGTGGCCCGCGCGCTGCGGCACTTCGATCTGAGCGTCGTCGTCGACTTGTCACGCTCACCGTACGAGGAAAAGGTCAGTTATCTAAAGACGATCTTGCCGATGCTGGCTTCCCTGAGGCGAACGACCGGCCGGCCGCATCGTATTGTCGTCGATGAGGCCCATTACTTTCTTCATGAAGCCAATATCAAGCAGCTGCTGGATCTAGAGCTGGGCGCATACACGGTGGTCACCTACCGCCCATCCGACCTTCACCCCGACCTTCGCAGAGATCTGGAAGTGGTCATCGTAAAGCGTCTGACCCATATGCCGGAGGTACAAGCGTTGTTTTCCATGGTTCCGGAAGTAAAGATCGCGCCGGAATGGATAACCGAGATCGGAACGCTCGCCATCGACGAAGCTGCCCTGTTGCCCGGGATTGAAGAGGCGGAAGGGAAATTGCGGCTGTTCAGGCTTGCACCGCGGATGACGCGGCACGTCCGCCATCGGATGAAATATTTCGATATTCCGCTGGCAGGCGGACAAGGTTTTGTGTTCACCGACAACGGAAAGGCGATTGGATCGCCCGCTCGCTCGTTGCGGCAGTTTGTTATGCTATTGGCGAGCATACCAATGTCTTCGCTGCGCGATCACGCGCAGCGAAGAGATTTCTCTCGATGGATTGCGAATGTCTTTCACGACCATCAACTGGCATCGGATATTCGAAAAGTGGAACAGCGCTATCAACTCGGGCATCGAGAAGATGTGCGCCAGGCGATCGCCGGGATGATTCGCGACCGCTACAGCTTTTCGACCGACGATACGTCCGCCTTCGCGCAAACCCAGGGTCCCCTCGGATAGGCTCGTAGCCTCGGATCGTCAGGGGCCGCTTGGCCGGCGCAATAACGGCTTGGATGTCGCAGCGGTTGCAGCGGCCATCGGAGCCACGCCCACTCGCCGACAAATTTCTTCGGCGATGGCATCGACCGGACCGATAAAATCGATTGCCCCGTCATAGGCGATGGCGTTTTGCGGCATCTCGGGGTAGGCGGCGTCATGCGGGCTCTGGACCGGAGTAACGCCTCCCGCTTCCTTGATGGCCCGCAAACCGAGGCTGCCGTCCTTGAGCATGCCCGACAAGACAACCCCTATGGTGCGCTCTCCGGCATGGCGGGCGAGCGATTGAAAGAGCGCGTGGATCGAGTGAACCCGATAAAAGCCGTCCGGCAGCAAGTGAGCTTTTGCGTTCGGCCCGACCGTCAAATGGCGGCCGGGTAGGCCGATATAGCAGTTGCCGCGCTCCAGGAGCTCGCCTTCCTTGGGTATCACAACCGGCATCTTGACGAGACGCGCAAGGATCTCCGCCAAGTAGCTGGTTCTTTCGACCGGGCGGTGCAGCGCGATGACGATCGCGGCCGGCAGCTCCCGCGGCAGCTGCAGCAAGAGCTTCTCAAGCGCCTCCAGTCCGCCCGCAGAGGCCCCGATTGCCACGATGTCGGGAGGTGAGTTTGTCATGCCGATGAAAATGAGCGTTAGGATTGTTTTTTTGCCAGAGCCACGGTGGCCTGAGCATGTTGGATTGCCGCTCTGAGCTGCTCAGTCTCGTTCGTTCTGTTGTCCGCGAGGGCGGAAAGAAGCGATTCCAGTGCGGCAAGAAGTGCGGGCGAGACTGCCATGAGACGGGCGCATTCAACGATGCGGGGCGCCTCGAATACGCCGGCCTCGCTGATCGGGTAGGACAAGACGGCCAGCAAGCCGTCAGGACTGTATATTTTTACGCCAGTCTCCTCGAATTCCAGCGTCCAAGGATTAGGTTCCATGATTATTCTCCGTGGTCCGCCCATGGCCGACAAAACCTACCCGGCGGAGGCCGTCTTTTCTTGATGTAGGTCAATCTTCTGGAGGCCGGACGCCCGCCGTTCATCGAGGAGGCGCTTACTTCTGCCAGAGGATCAGGGGAAGTTCGGTGGGGATTCGCGCTCCGGAACAATATGGTACGATGCGCACGGAAAAGTCGTCAGCGGGTCGGGCCGCGGGCGCCGACCCGATGTACAGATGTCCGTTGGCGGAGCCGACAATCGCGTCGCCAAGACGCAGCTCGCCGAGAAATGCCGCCGTGCCGGCAAGCGGGTCGGCGTAAAGCTGCACCGAGACCTCTGCCGGAGCGATCTCACCGAGGTAGATCGGGACCGAGAAGGACCAGTTTTCGCCGTCGGCGGCGACATTCGGCTTACCGATATGCAGCCCGGGCCAGAGCCGCCGCAGGCGAAGCTCCCAGCTTCGCATGGCGCGCGCGGCCGCGTTCTGGTCAGCAATTCGACGGCGGAACTCGGCCGCCGCAGGCAGATAATATTGCTCGACATAGTCGCGGGCCATGCGATTGCTGCTGTAGGTCGGCGTCAGCGATGCCATGCTCTGCCGCATGCGTCGGAGCCAGCGGCGCGGCAGCCCGGCGGCATCACGGTCGTAAAACTCCGCGACCACTTCCCGCTCCAGGATAGCGTAAAGCGTCCGTGCGTCGCGGCCGTCACGTTCGGTTTCGGAGCATTTTTGGTCGTCGCCGATCGCCCAGCCGAGCTCGGGCGCATAAGCTTCGTCCCACCAGCCGTCGCGCTCCGAGAGGTTCAAGCCGCCATTGACCAGCACCTTCATGCCGCTGGTGCCGCAGGCTTCCCACGGCCGGCGCGGTGTGTTGATCCAGAGATCGACGCCCTGCACCAGTTGCTGCGCGAGCTCGATATCGTAGTCTTCGAGAAAAACAATGTGTCTGCGGAACCCAGGCTGCTGCGCAACATCGATCCAATCGCGGATCAATTGCTTGCCCATCTCGTCCGCCGGATGGGCCTTGCCGGCGAGCACCAGCTGGACCGGGCGCGCCGGATCATTCAACAGGCGCGCCAGCCGCGACTGATCGGAAAGCAGCAGATTCGGCCGCTTGTAACCGGCGAAGCGCCGCGCGAAGCCGAGGGTCAGCACGTTGGGATCCAGCACACCCGCGGACTGCGCGACGATTTCGGGGGGATAGCCGCGGCCGGCGAGCTGCCGGGCGAGGCGACCGCGCACCATCGCAACCAGAACCTGCCGGTCCTCGCCGGCCATGCGCCAAAGTTCTTCGTCGGTCAGCCCTGCAACCTGACCGGACAATGCATCGGGCGCGCCGCGCCAGCGCTCTTTGCCGCAAGCCGTGGTCCACAAATGATCCGCGCGCGCCGAATCCCAGCTCGGGACATGCACGCCATTCGTCACATGTCCGATGGGCACTTCATGCTCCGGCCAGCGCGGGAACAGCGGCTGAAAGATCTGGCGACTGACTTGCCCGTGCAGCCGGCTGACGCCGAAGCTCTGCATCGATCCGCGGACCGCAAGATGGGCCATGTTGAACGGCTCGCTATCGTCGCGGCCGTTACTCCGACCCAATCGCAAAACGTCTTCCGAAGAGACGTCGACCTTGGCCGACGAACCTCCGAGGTAGCGGACGTATTTATCGAAAAGCTCCGGCGCAAAGCGGTCGAACCCGGCCGGGACCGATGTATGCGTGGTAAAAACGTTGCCGGCCCGTGTCGCCCACAGCGCTTCGGAGAAGGAAAGACCCGAACGCCGCATATAGGAGCGTGCCCGCTCGATCACGGCAAACGCGGCGTGCCCCTCGTTCAGGTGGCAGATTTCGACCTCGGGGGCGAGCGTTTCGACGGTGCGCCAGCCGCCGACCCCGAGCGCGATCTCTTGCAACATTCGGATTTCGCTGTCGGCATCGTAGAGCTTGCCGGTAATGCCGCGGTCCGCCGCGCCGTTCAGCGGATCGTTCGCGTCGAGCAGATAGAGCCGCACCCGCCCGACGCCGGCCTGCCAGACGCGCAACCGGAGTGACCGTCCCGGCAGGTCGAGGCTGACATGCAGCCAGCCGCCTCGATCGTCCTGCACCGGCTGGATCGGCAGCGAACCCGGATCATTGTACGGATAGGCTTCCCGTTGCCCGCCGCCGGCGTCGATGATCTGCCGGAAATAGCCCTCCTGGTAGAGGAGCCCGATGCCGACGACCGGAATGCCGAGATCGCTTGCCGTCTTCAGAAAATCGCCGGCGAGGATGCCGAGCCCGCCGGCATAAAGCGGCAGCCCTTCGCCGAGGCCGAATTCCATACTGAAATAGGCCACGCCGCCGACGGCGGTGCTGCCATGTGCATCGGAGAACCAGTTCGGTGCGTCTAGATAGGCACGCCGCGCCTGCGCCAGCCGGTCCAACTCGGCGCGGAACGATGGATCGGCCACAAGCGCTTGCAAACGCTTGGTCGAGATGTCTTGCAGGATCGTCCACGGGTTTTGGGTTCTGACCCAGACCTCCGCATCGATCCGCTCCCACAACGCATCCGCCTCGTGGCTCCAGGTCCAGCGCAGATCGAGTGCCAGATCGGCGAGCGGCCCGAGCCCGGCGGAGAGGTCACGCATCGGTGTTGGCGGCATTTGCACGCTTCCGAAACCTGTTGCGATTGTCCGGCGTTCCGCCAGCGCCGTGAGCCAGGATCGATGTCAGAGGGTCCACGAAAATCCAGCGCCGTGGCCCCGGCATCGAAACGCCGTCTCACGGAAAGCCGAGATGGATCTCGAATTGCGGCAAGCCTACGATAACTCTTTCAGCTCGTGCGACACTATGATGTAGGCCACGCTTGTGCTGATGAAGTTGATGCCGAAAAGGACGCCGAGAAGAACCCGCGAGATGTCCGGCCAAGCAGCAGCGATCAACACCGCTACACAGACGCTGAGGATCCCAGAGACCAGCAAGCTTACCCAACCCCTAAGGCGGCGTACTTCGAGCGCGAAAGCAATTTCGAATGCGCCCTGAATAACGAACAAAATAGCGGTGGCAACCGTGATCCCGGCCGCGGCGGCAGTCGGGTTCATCAACATGAAAACGCCGGCTGCAATCGCCAAAAGCGCGACGAGGAGGGCACCGAAAAACGGGCCGGCGCCATAGACCGCGAACGAGCCTAAAAGGGCGATGCAGCCGAAAAATAGCAGCATCCAACCGATCATCAACGTCGCGACCAGCGTAGAAGCCACCGGGAAAACAATGGCGGCTATGCCAAGCGCCAATAACGCCAATCCGACCACCAACAGCCGGCGGGAGGCAGACGTCATGTCGCTGTGAAAGAACCTGTCGGGGAACGGTGCATCGGTCATTCGATTTCTCCCAGCCTTCGGCGAACAATATCGGCAAGATCGATGTTGCGATCGCCAGGGCCGGAGATGGATGGTGCAGCCGAAGTCGAGGCGCACTGATATATGTCAATCGGCGGATTGGCCACTGCGGTTGCCACCAGGATGGGCCCTATCCGCTTCAACGCGTTGCTCGCTTGAGCCGCAGCGGTAATTGGTTTCAGAAATCTCGATCACCTGGAGTGATCGCATTCCTGACCTCGAAAAAGCGAGCGGTCAGAGCGCCGAA
>DATJSH010000279.1:0-7028 GCA_035504235.1 Allostellaceae bacterium
CTGTTCGGGGTCAACGAACCAACGGATGGGGCGCCGCGCTCAGGCACGTGCTCCTCGGCACCAGGAGCGATCGGGCTCCCATCCGCCACCCCGCCGCCGATTTTACGCCGGCGCCGAGATGAACCGTAGATACAAGGTGCGACCTTTAGGGTGTGTTTCGAAGGACGTGCGCAAGTTCATGCAGCAGATCGTCACGCTGATCGCCGCTCCGGGCGCGGAAAGCGCGCTGCGCGAATGCGTCGACGCGCTGGGCGGCAGGGCTGATTGGCTGGCGGCGGGCGCATGCGACCTCGTCGGCTTCACGGAAGAAGCCGCGCGGGTGGCGATCGTGGGGCAGCCGATCGATATCGTGGCCCAACCAGCGACAGGCCGGCGCAAAAAGCTGCTCGTCGCCGATCTCGAATCGACGATCATCGAGAACGAGATGCTCGAGGAGTTGGCCGATTTTCTCGGGTTGCGGGGTCCCGTCGCTGAGATCACGCGGCGGGCGATGAATGGCGAGATTGACTTTGTTGGCGCGCTCGCCGAGCGCGTCGCGCTGTTGCGCGGCCTACCCGATAGCGTCCTCGGCGAGGCCGCCGCACGCATCCGGATCATGCCGGGCGCGCGGGCGCTGATCGCTACTTCGCGCCGCAACGGCGTGATGACCGCGCTGGTCTCGGGCGGGTTCACCGTGTTCGCCGAGTGGGTTGCGGCCGAACTCGGTTTCGACCGGGTGGTCGCCAATCGCCTCGACATCGCCGATGGCAAGCTTGCCGGCGCGGTGCGACCGCCGATCGTCACCGCCGCGACCAAGCACGAGACGCTGCTGGCGCTCGCCGCCGAGCTCGATATCGGGCTCGAGGCGACCTTGGCGGTTGGCGACGGCGCCAACGATCTGCCGATGCTGCAGGCGGCAGGGCTCGGCATCGCCTTCCACGCCAAGCCTACGGTCGCCGCCGCCGCGCGCTGGCGGATCGACCATGCCGACCTGACCGCTTTGCTGTACGCGCAGGGATACCGGCGGGAAGGGATCGTCTGTGCTTAGTGCGAACGTTATTTAGTCCCAAACAGGCGGTCGCCGGCGTCGCCGAGGCCGGGCAAGATGTAGCCGTGCTCGTCGAGGCAGCGGTCCAGCGCCGCCGTCATGATTGTCACATTCGGAAAGACGCTGTGGACATGTGCGACGCCTTCGGGCGCCGCGACCAGGCAGACGAACTTGACCGAACGCGCCTGCAGCTCAATGAGCCGCGAGATCGCCGCGACCGCCGAGTTGCCGGTCGCCAGCATCGGATCGACGAGGATCGCGTCGCGCTCTGGGAGATCGTCCGGCAGCTTCAGATAATATTCGATCGCCTGCAGCGTGCGCGGCTCGCGGTAGAGCCCGATATGGCCGACCCGTGCCGAGGGCACCAGCTCGAGGATGCCGTCGAGCAGCCCGTTGCCGGCGCGCAAGATCGATACGAGGCAGAGCTTCTTGCCCGCCAGCACGGGCAGCTGCGCGGTTTCGAGCGGCGTCTCGATCTCGGTTTCCTCAAGCGGCAGGTCGCGCGTCGCCTCGTAACCGAGCAGCAGCCCCACCTCGCGCATCAGCTGGCGAAACGCGCCGGTCGGCGTGTCCTGGGCGCGCATCAGCGATAATTTGTGCTGGACGAGCGGGTGATCGACGATCCTGAGGTCGGGCATGGCGGACTCGAAATGTTACGCGAAGCCTGTTGCGGCACCGCGACATAAAAAGATTAGAACAGCGTCCCGTCGCTGGCGATGGCAAGCGGCGGCGAACCGCCAGGCCGGCGTGAGAAGGCAAGTTGACGCCCGGCTTCCCAGCTGCCGCCTTCCAGCACACAGACGAGCGGGAACTCGGCCGGGTTTTTGCCAAGCAGCGCCCGAACCCGCGCGGCCAGCCGGTCGAGCAGGGTCACCGTCAGAGCGCGCCACTCGACGACCGCTTCCTCTTGCGGGTCGAGCGTGCGCGACACCAACGATGGGTCGCGCGGCTCGACCACCCCGAGATCGAGGAACAATCCGCCGTTACGGTATTCGGCCAGCCCGGTCAGCGCGTCGATTTTCGTCACGGCGATGCCGGCATCCTGCAGCGGCTCGATCAGCGAATAGGCGAGCCATTGTGAGAGTTTGTGGAACGGCACCAGCCCGTCGCCCGGCACGCCGCGATGCCGCCCGCAATCGCCCAGCGGCCGGCCGGGCCAGATCGGCCCAAGCGCAATGAGCAGGGTGCGCAGGATCTCCGCCGCTGCGATCGTGGCACCCTCCTTCCGCCAATGATCGTAGAGATTGCCGAGCCGTGCCGACCGGCCAAAGACCGTGGAATTATCGCGCGCCACCTCGCCGAGACGGCGCAGCAGCGCGACCCGCCCAGCGAAGCCGGCAAGTGCATTGTCGTCGCGATGCTGCATCGCTTGGGCCAACGCTTCCGGGCTGAGCGCCGCCAATGCCGACGCATCGACGCGCCATGGCTGCGCCGGATCGGCCGAAAAGAGGCCGGCCTGCACTGCCCGAAAGCTCGCGACGCCGAGTCCCTCGGAGCGAGCGAAAACCTGCCCGGTCTCGGCCTCGCGGTAACGCCATTCCGGCCCGGCGCCAGCGTCGAGCAGCACAGAAACGATCGCCAGGTCGATCCGCGCCCGCGCGGCTTCGGCGCGATCCGCGCCAGGTGCCACGAGTTGCGCGCGATCGACCCCGCCGGCCGTGAAGTGCCGCCAGCGGCTGTGAAACGGGACGCGCAGATCGGGATACCGTTGGCGGGTGACATCGGCGACGAGCCGCGCGACGTCATCAAGATAGTCAAGGCGCAACCGGTAATGCGGCGTCTCATCCCGCTCCGCCGCCGCGAAGACCAGCGAGCAGCGCTCGCGCACCGCCGCCGCGGTCAGGATGTAGTCGGGGTCAGGCTCCGCGGTCACTCGTCCAGGCCGCGGCCTCGGGCACGGCGCAGCTCGCGGACGCTCGGCTTGCCGTCGGGCGCGAAATAGCCGGCGGCCTTTTTGGCGGCGATCTCGACCGACGCGTCCGGCGGCACCAGGTCGGGCGGGATCGCGACCTGCTCGCCGATGGCGATGCCCTGCTCGGAGAGCGCCCCATGCTTCATGTTCGACATCGATACCCAGCGGTCGATGCGGGTAACGCCGAGCCAGTGAAACACGTCGGGCATCAGCTCCTGGAAGCGCATGTCCTGGACGCCCGCGACGCACTCGGTGCGGCGGAAATAGGTGTCGGCGCGGTCGCCGCCGGCCTGGCGCTTGCGAGCATTGTAGACGAGGAACTTGGTCACCTCGCCAAGCGCGCGGCCTTCCTTACGGTTGTAGACGATGATGCCGACGCCGCCCCGCTGCGCGGTCTCGACGCACACCTCGACCCCGTGCACCAAGTAGGGACGGCAGGTGCAGATGTCGGAGCCAAACACGTCCGAGCCGTTGCACTCGTCATGCACGCGGCAGGCGATCACGGTGCCGCGGTCGGCGATGCGCTCGACGTCGCCAAAGAGGTAGACCGTCTGGCCGCCGATCGGCGGCAGGAAGATTTCGAGGTCGGGCCGAGTCACGAGCTCAGGGAACATGCCGCCAGTCTGCTCGAACAACGTGTGGCGCAAATCGCTTTCGGCGACACCGAAACGCCGCGCGAGGCCCGGCAAATGCCAAACCGGGTCGATCGCCGCCTTGGTGACGCGAATTTCGCCGTTGTCTAGCAGCACCTGCCCATCCGGCTTGAGGCCGCTCGACGCCAGGCGCGGTAGAATCTCCGGCAGGTTGATGCGCGCGCGAGTGATCGCGATCGTCGGGCGCGCGTCGATGCCCCGCGCGATCGCCTCGGCGAACGTCTCGCCGACGAGATGGCCATAGGGGTCGAGCGACACGATCTTGGCCGGGTCGGCCCATTGCGGCCGTGGCGGCACCGAGACGACCGGTGCCGTGTCGGTGAGATCCGGCCGATGGTCGCGCGACAGAGCGCGGGTCGCCACCGCGAGCGCACGGTAGATCGCGTAGGAGCCGGAATAGGAGCCGATCGCGTTGCGGTGATGCGGCTCAGCCGGGCTTGCCACGACTGGCCCCCGCTCGGCGGCGCTGGCGGCGCCCCAGCGGAGTGGCACGCCGGCCTGCCCGAAGCTGCCGGGGTGCGAGGTCAACCTGATGTGGCGAGGGATGGGCGATTCCATGGTCAAATGGCTCGCTTAAAAAGATAATATAGTGGTTAAGCCCGCGTTGTGCCACGCACTAGTTGTCGCGAGCCGCTCCGTCCAGCCGTAAAAAGCAGCGGCGCAGCCAGATCGCGCCGCCCGGCAGGCTCACCAGCGTGCCGATCAAACCCAGCTCGACCGACAGGACGAGCGCCGGTGCGGTGCCCACGCCGACCAGCGCCAGCGCCGCGACGACCGCCCCTTCGCGCACCCCCCAACCGCCCGCCGAAATCGGCAACGCCACCACCAGCATCACCGGCGGCATCAGAATCGCGAAATCGATCAGCGATACGCCGAGATGCTGGGCCTGCGCCAGGGTCCACGCCTCGACCGCGACCAGCAGCTGGCCGATCGTTGCGAGCGCGACGGTGGCCGCAAAACGCGGCCAGCGCCGCGCGACGCGATGCCAACTGCGATCGATACCGCGCAGCGGAAAAAACAGCGCGCCGGCACGATCGCCGATCGCTCGCGCCAGCCAGACGATCAGCGCGATCCCGACAAACGATGCCGGCACGACCGCGAGCGTCGCCAGCAACGGCGCGCTGCGGGCGAACGGACCGACATCGAAAAGCACCAAGGGCGTCACCGCCAGCCCCAACCCGATGACGCTGGCCACACGCTCGAAGAGCACCGAGTGAACGATACCGCGTCGCCCGAGCGAGCTGCTCGGCGCCAGCATCGCCCGCGCCACATCGCCCCCGGTCGGGCCGAATAGAAAAGCACCGAAGAAGCAGCCCATATAGGTGACGGCCACAGCCGAACCAAAGCCGCTTTCGCCGCCAAGCGCCTTCAAAATCTGCTGCCAGCGCACGCTGAGGAGCGCAATCTGTACCAGGCCGAGCAGCGCGGTCCCGGCCAACCAGAAAAGCGATTGGCCGTGCAGCCGCTCGATCAGCGCCCTGCCGTCGACATGGCGAGAGATCAACGCGACAAACCCGATCGATACGGCAAGTTTCAAGAAGAGCGGCAGGTGCCGCACGCCGGCAAAACGCGCCACTATCGCGCGCAGGGCATCGGTGGGCCGCAGCGCCGGGACGGAGTCGGTCATGTCACTCGGCACGGAGATGTCGCGAGATAGCGGCGGCGCATTGTCACCGCACGATCCTATCGCATTGAGATTACAAATCGTTGAATCTCCAATCAGCCGGTTGCCCTATAATTACCGGATGAACGACGCGATTGCCGGCTCGACGCCACGCCTTGACCCCCTAAAATTCCGCGACCCGCTTGTCACCGCAAAGGGCGAGACGCGCGCCCGTGTCGCGCTCAAGTCGCTCGATACGTTATGGTTCAACACCGGAACACTGTGTAACCTGACCTGCCGGAATTGCTATATCGAATCGTCACCGAAGAACGACCGGCTGGTCTATCTGTCGGCGGCTGAGGTTGCGGCTTATCTCGACGAGATCGCGGCGCTTGGCCTCGGCACCAAGCTCATTGGCTTTACCGGCGGCGAGCCGTTCATGAACCGCGACCTCATTGCGATGCTGGAGGACGCGCTGTCGCGCGGGCATGACGCGATCGTGCTGACCAACGCGATGAAGCCGATGCAGTACAAGAAGCGTGCGCTGCTGGCGCTGCGCGAGCGCTATGGGGCGAAGTCCCCGGGGCGGCTCACGATCCGCGTCTCGCTCGACCATTACGGCGCCGCGGTGCACGAGCTGGAGCGCGGCAAGAAGAGTTGGTGCCCGAGCGTAGACGGGCTGAAATGGCTCGCGGATAATGGCTTCGCGATCAATGTCGCGAGCCGCTATCTCTCGGGCGAGAGCGAGGCGGCGATCCGCGACGGCTTTCGACGCCTCTTCACCGAATTGGGGGTCACACTCGACGCCAGTGATCCGGTCGCGCTGATGATCTTCCCGGAGATGGACGCAACGGTCGACGTGCCGGAGATCACCACCGCGTGCTGGGACATCCTCCACAAATCGCCCGACAGCGTGATGTGCGCGTCGTCGCGGATGGTCGTGAAGCACAAGGGCGCGGCGCGGCCGACAGTCGCCGCCTGCACGCTCCTACCTTACGACGCGCTGTGGGATTTCGGGCCTGGCCTGGCGGGTGCACTCGGCGCAGTGCCGCTCAACCACCCGCATTGCGCCAAGTTCTGCGTGCTCGGCGGCGCGGCTTGCAGCGCCTGAGCTTCTGAGATCAGACGCTACGAGGTTGCTGATACCAGCCGCGCGTCCGGATCACGACCCGAACGACCGACAGCATCACCGGCACCTCGACAAGCACGCCGACCACCGTCGCCAACGCAGCGCCGGACTGGAAACCGAACAGCGCGATCGCCGCCGCCACCGCCAGCTCGAAGAAGTTCGACGCACCGATGAGGGCTGACGGGCAGGCGACATTATGCGGGACGCCGAGCGCCCGGTTGAGCGTATAGGCGATGCCCGCATTCAGATAGACCTGGATGCCGATCGGGATCGCCAACAGCACGATCACCAGCGGCTGGTCGACGATCTGGTTACCCTGGAACCCGAACAGCAGCACCAGCGTGGCGAGCAAGGCCAGCAGCGATAAGGGCTGCAGGCGGCGCAGCGTTGCGGCGAGCGCGTCCTCGCCGCCCGAGGCGAGCAGCGAACGCCGCCAGATTTGAGCCGCCATGACCGGCACGACGGTGTAGAGGACGACGGACAGGAAAAGCGTCTCCCATGGCACCGTGATCGACGACAGGCCGAGCAGCAGGCCGACGATCGGCGCGAACGCGAAGATCATAATCGTGTCGTTGAGCGCGACCTGGGTGAGGGTGAAGTTCGGCTCGCCGTCCGTGAGGTTAGACCAGACGAACACCATCGCCGTGCAGGGCGCCGCCGCCAGCAGGATCAGCCCGGCGATATAGCTGTCGATCTGGCCGGAG
>DATJSH010000280.1:0-6815 GCA_035504235.1 Allostellaceae bacterium
GACGCAGCAGGTCCTTCTGCCGGTCATCCCGTGGTCTTGCCATCGTGCTTCCCGTGCCGAAACCGACCCTCAGGGAATCACGATCCGCGCCAAACCGAAATCGCAAATTGCAGGAAAACCCGCGTCCAAGCGTCGCTTTCCGGCAAATTCCACTACTTCATCCCGCCGACTTATCCCCGCCACTCAGCCGGATCGGCGTTCTTCACGGGCTACCAACGAACGGCTTATTCCGCAACTGAACCGGTCGCTTCCGTCCAGCGCGACGCGTCCATGTCAGATGCCGAGGTAACGCGATTTCACCTCGTCGTTGGCCCACAGCTTCTCGGGGGTCGAGGAATAGACGACGCGCCCCTTTTCGAGGATGTGCACGTAATCGACGAGCTCGATCGCGAGCGACGCGTTCTGCTCGACCAGCAGGATCGATAGCCCCTGTTGCCGCAGCTTGCCGATCGCTTCCCACACACCCTGGATGATGATCGGCGCCAGCCCCTCGGACGGCTCGTCCATGATCAGGCAATCGGGGTTGGTCATCAAACCGCGGCCGATCGCCAGCATCTGCTGCTCGCCGCCCGACAAGGTGCGGGCGCGCTGGCGGCGGCGTTCGGCGAGGCGCGGGAACAGTTCATAGACCCGCTCGAGCGTCCAGCCATGGCGATCGGCGCCGTGCTCGGCGACCCTCAGGTTCTCGCCGACCGTCAAGGTCGGAAACACGCGCCGCCCCTGCGGCACCAGCCCCATGCCGCCGCGCACCGTCGCAAACGAGGGAGCACCGGTGATGTCGGTGCCCTTGAACAGGATGCGGCCGCGCCGCGGCGGCGTGAAGCCCATGATCGAATTGACCAGCGTCGTCTTGCCGACGCCGTTACGTCCGAGCAACCCCAGCACCTGCCCCTCCTCGAGCGCCAGCGACAGCCCCTGCAGAACGTAGGCGTCGCCGTAATAGGTGTGGATGTCGAGGACTTCGAGCAGCGCCATGGCTCAGGCCGTGCCGAGGTAGATTTGCCGGACGCGCGCGCTCCTGCGTATGTCCTCGGCAGCGCCCGTTTCGAGGACTTCGCCGAAATGCAGCACCGTTACCCGGTCGGCCACGTCGAACACGACATCCATGTCGTGCTCGATCAACAGGATCGCGAGGCTGCGCTCGAGCCGGCCGAGAAACCGCGCCATTGCCTGCGATTCGCCCGACGAAAGCCCGGCGGCCGGCTCGTCGAGCAGCAGAATTTTCGGGTCGCTCGCGAGACCGAGGACGATTTCGAGCTGGCGCTGCTCGCCGTGCGACAGATGCCGCACCTCGACGTCCTTGCGGCCGAGAAAACCGGCGGCATCCAACAGCCCGTAGGCCTTGTCGTAGACCTCGCGATAGGAGGAGAGGAAGCGCCACGCGACGAATTTCGTCCGGCGCAAGCCATTGACCGCCAACAGCACGTTTTCGAGTACCGAGAGCCTCGGGAACAGGCTCGTGATCTGGAAGGTCCGCGCCATCCCGAGCGCGGTCCGCCGCTGGGCGGACCAGCCGGTCACGTCGCTGCCGAACAGCAGCACGCTTCCCGCCGACGCCGATAACAGCCCGGTAATCACGTTGAACAGCGTCGTCTTGCCGGCGCCGTTCGGACCGATGATGGCGTGGCGTTCCCCTGCGCCGATCTCGAGGCTGATCTGGGACAAGGCGCTGAGGCCTCCGAAGCGCTTGCAGAGCCGGTCGAGCCGCAGCGCCGGCTGCGGCTCGGACCCGCCCTCGCTCACTCGCAGTATTTGCACGGCGGATAATCCCGAGTGTAGGACGGCTCCTTCAAATATTCCGCCTTTTTGAAGGTCCAGAACTGGCTGACCTGGGGATAGGTCTGGATCACCACGTTCCACAGCTCGGCGTTCGGGTAGCCGTCCATCTGCTTCTTTTCAACTTGCCTGATGTAGATGTTCTGAACCGGATTGCGCATGTCGTCGAAACTGATGGGGCCCCGCGGCGCCTCGACCTTGAGCGCGGTCAAGAGCTTGATGAACTGCTCGCCGCCGGGCCACTTGCCGTGCGTCTCTTGCATCACCGCGTCGATTATCATCGCGGTCGTATAGTTGCTCTCCGAGAAATAAGAGGGCACCTTGCCGAATTTCGCCCGGTATTCCTTGACGAACGCCACGGCTTTCGGCGTCTGCAGCGCGGCGCTCCACTGCAGCGGCGAGATGGCGCCGATCACCTCATCGCCCATATGCGGCAGAATGAATTCGTCGAAGGAGGTGCCGCAGCCGATCAGGTGCATTTTCGGGATGATGCCCGCTTCCATGAGCTGTTGCGGCAATTGCAGCGTGCCGGCCCCGACCGGCAGGATGAAGACCGTGTCGGCGTCCGCTTTGATGGAACTGATATAGGGCGAATAGTCGACCGTGTTGATCGGCGGCCACATCTTCTGGATGATTTTGCCGCCGCAGGCTTCGAAGGTCTTCTGGAAGCCGCCGACCACCTCGTAGCCGAAGGCGTAATCCGCCGCGATGGTGACGACCTTCTTGTAGCCGTGCTTGCAGGCCCATTCTCCGAAGGGGTGGCTCGGTTGCGAGCTCGTCCACCCGGTGCGCACGAAGTAAGGATATTTGTCGGCGTCGCGCTGGGTCAGGTTGTCCGACGCCGGGATCGACGAGATGTAGACCGTCGTCTCCCGGGTGCTGACCGGGGCGAGGGCGTAGCCCGTCGAAGCCAAGACGCCGCCAATCAGCATGTTGACGTGGTTCTGCTTGATGAGCTTTTCGGCCTGCAGCACGGCGACAGCCGGCTTTGCCTCGGTATCGCCGACGATGAACGTGATCTTCGCCCCGTGGAAATCGCCCTTGTGGTCGTCGAGATACATCCGAAAGCCGTTCGTCATATCGGTCGCGATCTGCGCCAGGGAACCAGTCGCCGGCGCGAGAAATCCGATGCGCAATTCGTCGGCGAGCGCTTGAGGCACCCAGAGCGACGCCGCTACGATTACCGAAAGGCCAACGGCGCGGAACCATTTGTTTGTCATTCGATCCCTCCCTGGTTGATCTTGAGTTCGTCGCCTGGGCCCGGGCCCGGGGACGGCGTCAACGCCTCGGCCGACACGGGCCCCGCGGCGAGCGACGGCGGCCGCTGCCGGAAGATGCTGAGCACCCCATCGGGTAGATAGAGGATCGCCAGCACGTACGCCCCGCCGAGCACATATTGCCACCACGGCACCAACGTGCTCAGGTATTCGCGCAGAAACACCACGATAGCGGCGCCGACGACGCCGCCGAAGAGGGTTCCGGGGCCGCCGAGCACGACCATCAGCAGCACATCGACTGACGTCGCAAGCGTCACGTCGTCGGGGCTCACCTCGCTGCTAACATGCGCCCACAGCACCCCCGCCAGCCCGCCGAATGCGCCGGACACGACGAAGACGATGTATTTGTGCAGCCACGTATTGTAGCCGAGGATGCGCATCCGCACCTCGTGTTCGCGGATGCCGACGAGGCTCTTGCCGAAGGGCGATTGGACGAAGAGGTAGAGCGCGAGCAGCGACACCGCGAAGCAGGCGAAGACGAGATAGAAAAAGGCCGTGTCGTTTCCGAGCCGGATTACGCCGAGCACCGGCCGGCCCGGGAGGTTGAGGCCGTTGTCCCCACCGGTCAGCGAATCCCAGCGATAGGCGAGACCCCAGACGCATTGGCTCAGCGCCAGCGTGATCATCAGGAAATAGACGCCGCGCGCCCGCAGCGCAAACAGGCCGAAGAGCGCCGCCGTGGCCGCTCCCAACAGGCTGCCGAAGATGATCACGAGCGGGAAACTCCAGCCGAGGCCGAAATTGTAGCGCACCGCGAGGATCGCGGTCATATACGCGCCGAGGCCGAGAAAGGCGGCGTGGCCCAACGAGGCGATGCCGGTGAAGCCGAGCAACAGGTCGAGGCTCATCGCCAGGATCGCGAGGATCAGGATGCGGGTGACCAGAAGCAGCACGAAGGGCGTCGTGTGCGGCGTCAGGACGGCCACCGCGAAGAGCAGCGCTAGCACCGCGAGCGGTTTGCCGTGCCCTTTCATGGCGCGCCCTGTCACTCGCGCCCGAACAATCCCGTCGGCCTTATCGCCAGCAGCAGAACCAGCGGCGCGTAGAGCGTAAAATACGAGGCCTGCGGGAACAGCACTTTGCCGAAATTGTCGGCAAGTCCGACCACGATCGCGCCGATGGCGGCGCCGGCGAGGCTGCCCATGCCGCCGATGATCACCACGGCGAAGGCAAGCGGCAGGATCTCGAAGTCGAGGCCGGGATAGATGCCGAGGAACGCGCCGCCGATCACCCCGCCGAGGCCCGCCAACAGCGCGCCGAGACCGAAGGTAAGCATCGAGACGCGCGAGGTGTCGATGCCAACGCCCCGCGCCATCTGCGCGTCGTCGACGGTGGCGCGCACGACCGCGCCCGCTCGCGTCCTGTCGAGCACCAGCGACAGAATAACGCCGATCGCCGCGGCGACGGCGATGATGAAAATGCGGTAGAGCGGCAGATATACGCCGCCCAGGACGAGGCTGTGCATCAGTGCCGCGGGCGGATTGATCTCGAAATTGCTGCCGCCCCAGATGTCGAGCGTCGCCTGCTGAATGAGCAGCACGAAGCCGAAAGTCAGTAGCACCTGCCTGAGCGGCTCGGACCCGAGCGGGCGCAGAAAAAGGCGCTCCATCGCCACTCCAAGGAGCGCGATCGCCAGGGCCGCGGCCGGGATCGCCAGCCACCAGGAGCCGGTGCCCGAGATCACCGCCAGTCCGACATAGCCGGCCAGCAGAAAAAACGTGCCATGCGCCAAATTGACGATGCGCATGACCCCGAAGATCAGCGACAGTCCGCTGCCGAGCAGGAACAGCAACGCACCGTAGGAAACGCCGTTAAACAGCTGCAACAGCCAGAACCGCGCGTCCATTTCGGGCCGCCTCTCCCTGTGAGTTTTGCGCAGTCTATCGCACCTCGCATCGACCGAGCCACCTTGTCGTAATCGCCGCGACCAAGAGGCCTTTCCTCCACCGTTGCCCCGAACGACCGCTTGCGGCGCGACTTCGCCGTTGGCGGCCGTATCGGCGAAGGGCCGGATTCCACCCGTGGCGGCCAGTCGCGGCGTCACGATCGAAGGGCGGCTTCGGGTCAAAGGCAGCCTTCGTTGATTCGATGCAGTGCGTCCGAAGCCGTGGCTTAAGCGGACCAGATCGGAACGAGCGGCGACCGCCCCTGATGACCCAATTCGGAAGTCGCCGGCGGAGTGTCGATGTGATCGAGCAACGATGCTATTCTAGTTCTGCGAGAGCCGCGTCGACCCGCGCGAGCATCGGGGTCTGTTCGAATTGCGAGAGAATTCGCCTTGCTTTGGTGAGATGCTGCGTGGCAGGTGCGGGCTTGTTCTTGGCCTTGTAAAGCAGACCCAGAATCATTTGCGCTCGGCCCGTCACATGTCCATCAGGATGGAAGCGCGGGTTGGCCATGACATGCGTCATCAACGTGCGAATGCGCCGCGATGCGGTACCCATCGCCCAGAGAAGAATTGGGAAGTTTCTTAGCAAGTTCGTGAATGGAAGCTTCTCATTTCTCTCAGTGATTTGTAGGTACACCTCGCCGAGGAACAAGCGATACCAATCCGCAGCCGCCCGATAACCCTCGCTCTCCCGCTTCGATATTGCTTCCTCGAGCAACCGAATTCCCTCACCGATGTCCCCTTGAATTACCTTTGCCACTCCAAGAATGGCGTCGCTCGTAGTCAAGGAATAGAGGTCACCGTCCGCAAAGCAGCGGCGGCGAAAGGCTTCCAACACCGCCAGCCCTTCGTCGGTCCGCCGCAGCAATATCAGGACGCATCCCTTTATGTTGAGAGCGGTTTCGCGTTCGAACGGCGTGACGGCGAGGGCGATCGATTGTTCGCTGTATTCCAACGCTTCCGCGTATGCATCGGATACGAATGCGATCAAGGCTAAGACGCAGAGGCCTAGTCCCGTTGATCGAGGGTCGTCGAGCCGCCGGCCAACTTGCATGAGAGCCCGAGCCGATTCACGAGCGTCGTTCACACGACCTTGGTGGAACTCTTCCCACGCGACCACAAATCTGACCCAATTCTGAATATAGGCGTCGGCCGTGTCGGAGGCGGCTTTGATTGCCTCCTGCTTGAGAGTTTCAAATTCGTGTGGCGGCCTCGGCGCAACAATTGTTGAGACGAGGATCTCGCTAGCCAGCGCATAAGCCTTTGGTCTGCTATCATCGAGACGTTCGGCCATTTGCCGAGCTTCTCGCTGCACTGCGGGCGCCAAGCGATAGCGAGCGTTCCAAAGAAGCGCGAACACGTAGTTGTGTCGAATGAGAACGGTTCTGGCGTCATCCGAGAGGCGAGCGATCCGCGTCAGATAGCGCTCAGCGACAGCAATCGTGGCTTTAATCTGCGCGGTCATGTTCAGTAAGAATGTATAAGACACTAGGAACTCGGCAACCTGATCATCGGAGGCGCAATCCGGATCTTTGTCGAGCAGAGTCACCGCTGAAGTAAAGTGAGTCGTTGCCTCTTCGAGCGAATACACACTGAGACTCTTGGTCCCCGCCAAAGAGAGATAGGTGAACGCTTTGTCCGCGCGGATCGCCTGGCTGTAATGATGCGCAAGAACCTCGGCCACTTCAGTCAGTCGGTTGCCGCTTCGGCGCTCGATCTCCTCTGCGATCCTTAGATGCATAACCGTGCGCGGTTCGGTGAGCAGACTCTGATAGAGCGCGTCTCGAACCAAAGCGTGCTTGAACATATAGTTGCCCGATCTTCCCTCGAGACGGATGAGGTCGACCGCCTGCATCGCTGCGAGCCGGGCTGCG
>DATJSH010000281.1:0-80348 GCA_035504235.1 Allostellaceae bacterium
GGTCAAGGCGCGCGCCCAAAAAGGCGTGCCGGTCTTGGGCATCTGCAACGGCTTCCAGGTGCTGACCGAGGCCGGGATGCTGCCCGGCGCGCTGCTCGCCAACCGCACGCTCTCGTTTATCTGCCGCGACGTTCATCTGCGGGTCGAGACCTCGCAGACCCTATTCACCTGCGGCTACGAGATGGGTCAGGCGATCCGCGTGCCCGTGGCGCATGGCGAGGGCAATTACACCGCCGATCCCGAAACCCTCGACCGGCTTGAGGACGAAGGCCGCGTCGCGTTCCGCTACTGCAGCGCCGAGGGCGAATTGACCGACGAGGGCAATGTCAACGGTTCGGCCCGAGCGATCGCCGGCATCCTCAACGAGACCCGCACTGTGCTCGGCATGATGCCGCACCCGGAAAACGTGACCGACCCGCTGTTGGGCGGCACCGACGGGCAAGGGCTTTTCGACGGCATCGTCAGTGCGCTGCGATAGCCGCTGCCATTGCGAGGCGCCGCAGGCGCCGCGGCAATCTCGGTGCGCATCGGGCACGAGATTGCTTCGCTGCGCTCGCAATGACAGATAACAAGAGCAACGTCACCCCGGCCCTTGCCGCCGAGATGGGGCTGTCGGCGGAAGAGTTCGCGCGCTGCGAGGCAATCCTCGGCCGCACCCCGAACCTCACCGAACTCGGCGTCTTCTCGGCGATGTGGAGCGAGCACTGCTCCTACAAATCGTCAAAGGTCTGGCTGAAGACGCTGCCGACCACCGGGCCGCGCGTCATTTGCGGGCCGGGCGAGAATGCCGGAGTGGTCGATATCGGCGACGGCGACGCGGTCGTCTTCAAGATCGAGAGCCACAACCACCCCTCCTTTATCGAGCCCTATCAGGGTGCGGCGACCGGGGTGGGCGGCATCCTGCGCGATGTCTTCACGATGGGCGCGCGGCCGATCGCGATCCTCGATTCGCTGCGCTTCGGCAGCCCGGATCACCCGAAGACGCGGCATCTGGTCGGCGGTGTCGTCGCGGGGATCGGCGGCTACGGCAATTGCGTCGGCGTGCCGACGGTCGGCGGCGAGTGCCAGTTCCACCCGAGCTACAACGGCAACATCCTGGTCAATGCAATGTGCGTCGGTCTCGCCCGCACCGACCGCATCTTCTATTCGGCCGCATCGGGTGCCGGGAACCCCGTCATCTATGTCGGCGCCAAGACCGGGCGCGACGGCATCCACGGCGCGACCATGGCCTCGGCCGAGTTCGCCGAGGATGCCGGCGAAAAGCGTCCGACAGTGCAGGTCGGCGACCCCTTCACCGAAAAGCTCCTGATCGAGGCCTGCCTCGAATTGATGGCCGGCGACGCGATCGTTGCGATCCAGGACATGGGCGCGGCGGGACTGACCTCGTCGGCGGTCGAGATGGCCGGCAAGGGCGGACTCGGCATCGAACTCGAACTCGACCGCGTGCCGATGCGCGAAACGGGTATGGTCCCCTATGAGATCATGCTGAGCGAAAGCCAGGAGCGCATGCTGATGGTGCTGCGCCCCGGCAGCGAAGCCGAGGCGCGCCGCGTCTTCGAGAAATGGGAGCTGGACTTCGCGGTGATCGGCCATGTCAGCGAGACCGGCCGGCTGATCTTGAAGATGCATGGGGAGGTCGCGGCGGACATCCCGGTCGAGCCGCTGGTCACCGAAGCGCCGCTCTACAACCGCCCGACCGCAACGCGCGCCAAACCCGGCGGCATCGACTCCAGCGCCCTCCCCGCCCGCGACCCGCTCGATTGCCTCAAGAAGCTTCTCGCGTGCCCCGACCTCGCCTCGAAGCGCTGGGTCTGGGAGCGCTACGACCATCTGGTCATGGGCAATACCGTAAAGCGGCCCGGAGGCGACGCCGCCGTGGTGCGGGTCAACGATGCCGGTAAGGCGCTGGCGCTCAAGACCGACTGCACACCGCGTTACGTGCGCGCCGACCCGGAAACGGGCGGCATGCAGGCGGTCGCCGAGAGCTGGCGCAATCTCTGCGCGGTCGGCGCGACGCCGCTCGCGATCACCGACAACATGAATTTCGGCAACCCCGAAAAGCCGGAAATCATGGCCGAATTCGCCGGTGCGATCGCCGGGATGCGCGCTGCCTGTCTCGCGCTCGACTACCCGGTCGTGTCCGGCAATGTCTCGCTCTACAACGAGACGAGTGGCAGCGCGATCTGGCCGGCGCCGGTGATTGGCGGGGTCGGGCTGCTGGAAGATGCCGCGAAAGCGGTCGATTTGGCGCTGAAGCGCGACGGCAATGCGCTGATCCTTATCGGCGAAACAAAAGGCCATCTCGGCAGTTCGCTTTACCTGCGCGAGATCGAGGGCCGTGAGGACGGCATGCCGCCGCCGGTCGACCTCGCCGCGGAGCGTCGGCACGGCGATTTCGTGCGCGCCCAGATCGACGCCGGCAACGTCGCTTCCTGCCACGACGTCGCCGATGGCGGACTTCTCGTCGCGCTCGGCGAAATGGCGATGGCCGGCGGCAAGGGCGTCACCCTGCGGAGCCTGCCGGCCGGCAATGCCGGGCTCTTCGGCGAGGACCAGGGGCGCTACCTGATCGAAACCGCGAGCCCCGACGCGGTCTTGGCCGGGGCAAGAAATGCGGGTATATACGCGCAACAGATTGGTATGGTAGAGGGCGCCGCGTTGACACTCCCCAATGGCGATGCCATATCGGTGCGCGAGTTAACCTCGATCAACGAGGCGTGGCTGCCCGCCTACATGGTGGGCGCCGAGCCGGGGAACTGACGATGGCGATGGACGCGGTGACGATCGAGCGTCTCATCAAGGATGGACTGCCGGGCGCGCAGGTCTCGATCGAGGATTTGCGCGGCGATGGCGACCACTATGCCGCCACCGTCGTCTCCGAGGCGTTTCGCGGCAAGAGCCGCGTGCAGCAGCACCAGATGGTGTATCAGGCGCTGCGCGGCCGGATGGGCAACGAACTTCATGCGCTCGCCCTGCAAACGAGTGCTCCAGCGGACTAGGACGAAGCGAGGATCATATGGACATCACCACCCACGACCGCATCCGCCAGCAGGTTACCGACAATCCCGTCGTGCTGTTCATGAAGGGCACGCCCGTCTTCCCGCAATGCGGGTTCTCCGCGACGGTGGTGCAGATCCTGTCGCATCTCGGCGTCAAGTTCAAAGGCATCGATGTGCTGTCTGACGGCTCGGTGCGCGAAGGCATCAAGGAATTTTCGTCGTGGCCGACGATCCCTCAGCTTTACGTCAAGGGCGAGTTCGTCGGCGGCTGCGACATCGTTCGCGAGATGTTCGAGACCGGCGAACTGCAGCAGATGTTCGAGGAAAAGGGCGTCGTCGTCCGGGCCTAGTCCCGCCCCTTCCCGCGCCGCCTGCCAAGCAAAGCAGGCGTGCCTTGCACCGCGATCGCATTTCCGTATAGTGCCGCGCTCCCTTGCCGGCCCAAAGGCACGATGTCCTTGGCGCCGGCTCGGCCCGGCCGGCAATTGTGCTCCGGGCCAATCAGCCACAAGGGGTTCGTCTATGCCGCTCTACGAGAATGTCTTTATCGCGCGCCAGGACATATCCGGCGCCCAGGTCGACACCCTCGCCGACCAGTTCACTCAGCTCATTTCCGAGCAGGGCGGTGAGGTCAAGAAGCGCGAGAACTGGGGCCTGCGCAACCTCGCCTATCGCATGAACAAGAACCGCAAAGGCCACTACGTGCTCTTCAACATCGATGCGCCGGCGCCGGCCATCGCCGAGCTCGAGCGCACGATGCGCATCAACGAGGACGTCCTGCGCTACCTGACGATCCGGGTCGATGAGCTGGAAGAGGGCCCATCGCCGGTCATGCTCAACCGCGGCGGCCGCGAGGATCGGCCGCGCCGCGACCGCTATGACGACCGTGGACGCGACGACCGCGATGACCGTGCGCGCGATGACCGCCCCCGCGATGACCGTCCCCGCGATGACCGTCCGCGCGACGAGGATCGCGGCGCGCGTGAAGCGGTGGAGGCCTAAATGGAAAGCCAAACCGGATCCGGCCAGGGCCGCCAGGAGGGCCGCCAGGCCGCCGCCGCGCGACGCCCGTTCTTCCGCCGGCGCAAATCCTGTCCGTTCTCGGGGCCGAACGCGCCCAAGATCGACTACAAGGACGTGCGCCTCTTGCAGCGCTTCATCTCCGAGCGCGGCAAGATCGTGCCGAGCCGCATCACCGCGGTTTCGACCAAGAAGCAGCGCGAGTTGTCGCGCGCCATCAAGCGGGCCCGTTTTCTTGGCCTCTTGCCGTACATGGTCCAGTAAGGAGCGCCGGCGATGATCGAACTGATCCTCCTCGAGCGCGTCGAAAAGCTCGGCCAGATGGGGCAGCGCGTGAGGGTGCGCCCCGGCTATGCGCGCAACTATCTGCTGCCGCAGAAAAAGGCGCTGCGCGCGACCGAGGCCAACCTCGCCTATTTCGAGACGCAACGCGTCCAGCTCGAGGCCAACAATCTGGCCCGCAAGAACGACGCGGGCCAGGTCGCCGAAAAGCTCGAAGGCGTGAGTGTCGTGCTGATCCGTCAGGCGGGCGAAAGCGGCCAGCTTTACGGTTCGGTGTCGTCGCGCGACATCGCCGACGCCGTGACCGAAGCCGGCTTCACCGTCGATCGCCAGCAGATCGTCCTCGACCGGCCGATCAAGACCCTCGGCCTGCACCCGGTTCGCGTGATGCTCCACCCGGAGGTTGCGGTCACCGTGACCGCCAATATCGCGCAATCGGCCGAGGCGGCCGAGATGCAAAAGGCCGGCCTCAATCCGCTCGCCGAGCCGGAGGAAGAAGACGAGGCGCCCGCCGAAGAAGAGCCGAGCGCCACGGCCTAGCCTGACGGAGCATCCACGACGGGCTGTTCCCCTTCGCCTATGCGCTTGTTTTAGGCCGCGGAACCTCCAATAATATCTCCTGTTTCTGAAACAGGGCCCGTTTGATGCTATTGGCGCGGCTGCTTCCCGGGATCATTCGCATCGGTCGGCTCGAGCTGATCGACGCGGCTGGCCGCCGTCATGTCGTTGCCGGCTCGCCGGGACCTTCGGTGACCGTCAGGCTGCGCGACCGTGCGCTCCACCGGAAGCTTGTCATCAACCCGCGGCTGCACGTGCCGGAAGCCTACATGGACGGTACGCTGACGATCGAACAGGGTGGCATCTACGACCTGATCGAGCTGCTCGTTCGCAACGACGAGCTGATGACGGGCGACAGCAAGCTGTGGCGGTTCCTCGGCCGGGCCCAGCGGCTCACGCGGCGGCTGCATCAGTACAACCCGGTCGCCAAGTCGCGTGCCAATGTCGCGCATCACTACGATTTGTCGGACCAGCTTTACGAGCTGTTCCTCGACCGTGACCGGCAATATTCCTGCGCCTATTTCCTCAGCCCCGACGACGATATCGACACTGCGCAGCTCAACAAGCGGCGGCATATCGCGTCGAAGCTCTTGATCCGGCCGGGAATTAAAGTGCTCGACATCGGCTGCGGCTGGGGCGGGCTGGCGCTTTATCTGGCGAGCGAATGCGGCGCCGACGTGACCGGGCTGACGCTCTCCACCGAACAGCTCAAGGTCGCGCAGCGCCGCGCCGCTCAGGCCGGCCTTTCCGACCGCGTGCGCTTCCACCTCCGCGACTATCGTGAGGAACGGGGGCAGTACGACCGCATCGTTTCGGTCGGCATGTTCGAGCATGTCGGGGTTGTCCAGTATCCGACCTTCTTCGCGCAGGTGCGCGACCTGCTCAAGCCGGACGGCGTGGCGCTGCTGCATTCGATCGGACGCAGCGACGGCCCCGGCACGACCAACCCTTGGCTGCGAAAGTACATTTTCCCCGGTGGCTATTCGCCGGCGATCTCCGAGGTGGTGCCGCGGATAGAAGAGGCTCGCCTTTGGGTCACCGACATCGAGGTGCTCCGCCTGCATTACGCGGAGACATTGCGAGCTTGGCGCCAGCGCTTCCTTCAGCACCGCGAGGAGGTGTTGAAGCTCTATGACGAGCGCTTTTGCCGGATGTGGGAAACTTATCTCGTCGGCTCCGAAATGGCCTTCCGCTATGCCGGACATCTGGTGATGCAAATCCAGATGACGAAGGCGGTCGATACCATTCCCATCACCCGCGATTACATGTTCGACTGGGAACGCACCCATCGGGCGGCCGACGATCGCGCAGCGTGAGGGCAAGCCTCTGATTCGCCTCCGATAGCGAGTACGTCCCCGTTATCCACACTATTCGAGCCTCGATTTAGCCGCCGGCAGGAGCCCACGGTGGTATTCTCGGGCCATGCAATCCGCCGTCACCTGGATCGCCCCGTTCCGCGAGCCCGAGCCCGAGCCGACCCGGCCGCCGCCCAGCAACACCGAGGCCGAGCAGGCGCTGTTAGGCGCCATCTTTGTTAACAATCTCGCGCATAGCCGGGTCGCCGATTTCCTCTTGCCCGAGCATTTCAGTTTCGCGGTGCATGGGCGCATCTACGAGGCGATCTGCAAGCTGATCGACCGGGGGCAGGTCGCCGACCCGACCACGCTGAAAAACCAGTTCGAGCACGATGCCACACTCGCCGAGGTGGGCGGGGCGCAATACCTGACGCAGCTCGCCAAATCAGCCGTAACCATCATCAATGCCGGCGATTACGGCCGCCGCATCCACGATCTGCATATGCGCCGTCAGTTGATCGACCTTGGCCAGGACATGGTCAACGAGGCGCACGAGCACGACATCGACGACCCCGCCATCGCGCAGATCGAGCGGGCCGAGCAGCGGCTCTATGACCTTGCCAGCACCGGCCAGGCGGAAGGTGGACCTCAGCAGTTCCACACCGCGTTGACGACCGCGATCTATGCGGCCGAGGCAGCTTTCAAGCGGGATGGCCGCACCGTTGGGGTCGCTACTGGGTTCACGAATCTCGACAAGAAGCTCGGTGGGCTGCATCCGTCAGATTTGATTATTGCCGCCGGCCGTCCTGGCATGGGCAAGACCTCGTTTGCCACCAACATCGCCTTCAATGCTGCCAAAGCCTATGTTGCCGGTGTCGGGGCCAACGGCCAGAAAATTGCGCAAGACGGCGCGGTGATTGGTTTTTTCTCGTTGGAGATGTCGGCTGAGCAACTGGCGACGCGCATCCTCGCCGAAGAAAGCGGTGTATCCTCTGATCGCATTCGGCGTGGCGATGTAGGGCGAGAAGACTTCGATAAATTCGTCGCCGCAAGCCAGCGGTTAGCGTCACTGCCGCTGTATATCGACGATACACCGGCGCTGTCTGTCGGGGCGCTGCGCACCCGCGCGCGACGGCTTAAAAGACAGCAGGGTTTGGGCCTCATAGTCGTTGATTATCTTCAGCTGATGCGACCATCCGGGGGAGCAAGGGCTCAAGAGAATCGCGTCCAAGAAATTTCGGATATAACTCGCGGTCTCAAGGCAATCGCGAAAGAGCTCGAGGTACCGGTGCTCGCGCTGTCGCAATTGTCGCGCGCCGTCGAGCAGCGCGAAGACAAGCGGCCGCAGCTCGCCGATCTGCGTGAGTCCGGGTCGATCGAGCAGGATGCAGACGTCGTCATGTTTATCTTTCGCGAAGAATACTATAAAAATCGGGATCCAATACGAGGAGAAAAGCAAACTCAAGAACAATTTACCAAAGAAATTGAAGACTGGCGAGCATTAATGGAGAAAATCACTGGCATTGCGGAAATTATTATAGCTAAGCAACGACACGGACCGGTTGGAACCGTCAGGCTTCATTTTGAACCACAAACCACAAAGTTCGATAATTTAGCCGAGAACGATAGCCTGCCGGAGGCGTATTAGAATAAATTGCTCCGACACAAACTCCACTCGTTCGTCATGCCCGGACTTGTTCCGGGCATCCGCGTGGATGGCCGGGACAAACCCGGCCATGACGTAATTGAGTGAATTGGGTGTTCTAAGCCCATGCGTTCCGACCCCGCGACCCGCGCCGGCGCCATTCTCGAGATCGATCTCGGCGCGGTCGTCGCCAATTGGCGGCTGCTCGCGGCGAAGGCCGCGCCCGCCGCTTGCGCCGCGGTGGTCAAGGCCAACGGCTACGGGCTCGGCGCGGCGCCGGTCGCGCGCGCCCTGTCGAGCGCCGGCTGCCGCCGGTTTTTTGTAGCGACGCTCGACGAAGGCATCGCCTTGCGCGCGGCGCTGGGCGAGGAGCCGCGGATCGCGGTCTTCAGCGGCCCGCTGCCCGGCTCGGCGCCGGAGTTTGTCGCACCGCGGCTGACGCCGGTGCTCAACGATCCCGGCCAGATCGAGGCCTGGGCCGCGCTCGCGGCGGCCGGCAAGCCCAGCCCGATCATCCATCTCGACACCGGACTGTCCCGGCTCGGCCTGTCGGCGGCAGAGTTCGAGGATTGCCTCGATCGCATCGCGGCGATGGGCGCGAGCGCGCTCATCAGCCACCTCGCCTGCGCCGAGACGCCGGCGCACCCGCTCAATGCCGAACAGCACGTCTGCTTTGTCGCCGCGCGACAGCGCCTGCCAGCAGTGGAGGCAAGCCTTGCCGCCTCGTCCGGCATCTTTCTCGGCTCTGCGTTCCATTTCGACCTGGTGCGGCCGGGCGCCGCGCTCTATGGCGTCAATCCATACCCCGGCGCGGTCAATCCGATGCGGCCGGTCATTCGTCTCGCCGCGAAAATCGTCCAGGTGCGCAAAATTGACAGGGGAAAATCAATTGGTTACGGTGCCGCGCACATCATGGACGGGCCAGGATTGTTGGCAACAGCGGCAATAGGTTACGCCGATGGCTGGCCGCGTTCGCTGAGCCGCCGCGGGTGCGGCTGGCTCGCCGGGGAGCGGGTGCCGCTGCTCGGCCGGCTGTCGATGGACCTCGCGACGTTCGACGTGTCGACGGTGTCCCCTGCCGAGCTTTATCCCGGCAACATGATCGAGTTGATCGGCGAGCATTACGGGGTCGACGATGCCGCCGCCGATGCCGGGACCATTGGCTACGAGATCCTGACCGCGCTCGGCGCCCGCTATCACCGCATCTATCGCGACGCCCCCGGCGACAGTAAGACAGCCGAATGACCGGCTTCCTCGCAAGGGTCGGCGCGACCTTCCTCGGTTTTCTGGCGACGACCGGCCGGCTCACCGGCTTCGCGCTGATGGGGCTGGTCGGCCTCTTCAGCCCGCCGTTCTACCCGCGGCTGATCCTGCGACAGATCGTCTATATGGGCTACTACTCGCTGCCGGTTGTCGGACTGACGGCGCTCTTCACCGGGATGGTGCTGGCGCTGCAATCCTATACCGGGTTCAGTCGCTTCAATGCCGAAAGCGCGGTCGCCACGGTGGTCGTGCTGTCCGTGACCCGCGAGCTGGGGCCGGTCATCGCCGGTCTGATGGTAGCCGGGCGCGTCGGCGCCGCCATGGCGGCCGAGATCGGCACGATGCGCGTCACCGACCAGATTGACGCGCTGACGACCTTGTCGACCGACCCTTACCGCTATCTCGTGCTGCCGCGGCTCCTGGCTGGGCTGATCACCATGCCCCTCCTGGTCGTCGTCGCCGATATTATCGGCGTTTTCGGCGGCTATCTCGTCAGCACCTACAAGCTCGGTTTCAATGTCGAGAGTTATCTGGTCAGCACGACTCAGCACCTCGAGACGACGGACGTCGTGTCGGGGTTGGTAAAAGCGGGTGTCTTCGGCTTTATCGTCGCGCTGATGGGCTGCTATCACGGCTACCAGTCGCGCGGCGGCGCCGAGGGGGTCGGCCAGGCGACGACCTACGCCGTGGTGTCGGCATCGATCCTGATCCTGGTGACCGATTATCTGCTCACCGCGGCGCTCTTCGGCGGATGAGCGACAGCCGCACCCCGAAAGGCGCTGCGCCCAAAATCTCGGTTCGCGGGCTGCATAAGGCGTTCGGTCCGAAGCTGGTGCTCGACGGCATCGACATCGACTGCGCGGTCGGCGAAAGCCTTGTCATCATTGGTGGCTCCGGCACCGGCAAGTCGGTTTTCATCAAGTGCATCCTCGGCCTCTTGCATCCCGAGTCGGGCTCGATCCGCATCGACGGGACCGAGACCGTCGGCATGCGGCGCGCCGGCCGCACCGCGCTGATGAGCAAGTTCGGCATGCTGTTCCAGGGAGCCGCCCTGTTCGATTCGCTGCTCGTATGGGAGAATGTGGCGTTCGGGCTGATCCAGGGCCGCGGGATGGAGCGCGCCAGCGCGAGACGGATCGCATTCGAAAAATTGGCCGCGGTCGGGCTCGGGCCCGAGGTCGGCGAGCTGCGCCCGGCCGAGCTGTCGGGCGGCATGCAAAAGCGCGTCGCGCTCGCCCGGGCGATCGCCGCCGAGCCCGAGATCATTTTCTTCGACGAGCCGACCACCGGGCTCGACCCGATCATGGCCGACGTCATCAATGACCTGATTATCAAGATCGTGCGCGAGGTCGGCGCGACCGCGGTGTCGATCACCCACGACATGGTCAGCGCGCGCAAGATCGGCGACCGCATCGCCATGCTGCACAAGGGCAAGATCGTCTGGCGGGGCCCGGCCGCCGAGATCGACGCCTCCGGTAATCCGTTTGTCGACCAGTTCGTGCACGGCCGCGCCGAAGGGCCGATCCAGATGGAAGTGCGGGCGGTATGAGTCTCTCGTCCTCGCCTGGATTCTCCTCACTCTCCGCCCCTAGGGGCGGAGAGGGTCGGGGTGAGGTGGGGGATTCCAGAGGCGTTAGCGTATTCCCACCTCACCGGCCCTCCCCTCCGTGTCGGGCACCCTCTCCCTCCAATGGGCGGAGAGGAATTCCATGGTCCGGCCAGGATGGCTAAGTCCGCTCCTCGCTTCGCCTGCCAGGAATGCGGCGCGGTCTATCCGAAATGGGCCGGGCGCTGCGAAGCGTGCGGCGCGTGGAACAGCCTCATCGAGGAGATGCCGCGCTCCGGCCCGCCGAAAAGCCTTGGCGGCAGCGGCGGCTCTCGTGGCAGCCAGGGGTACAACAGTCCGCCGCTCGATTTTGTCGCACTACGCGGCGATAGCGGCAAGGCCCCGCGCCATCTGACCGGTATCGCCGAGTTGGATCGCGTGTGCGGCGGCGGGCTGGTGCCGGGTTCGGCGATCCTTGTCGGCGGCGATCCCGGCATCGGTAAATCGACCCTGCTGCTACAAGCCGCGGCGGCGGTCGCGGCGAGCGGCGGCGCCGCCGCCTACATCACCGGCGAGGAGGCGATCGACCAGATTCGCCTGCGCGCCCGGCGGCTCGGCGTGGCCGACGCGCCGGTGCGCCTCGCGGTGGCGACCAGCGTGCGCGACATCGCGGCCTCGCTCGACATTGCCAATCCGCCCCAGTTCGCGGTCATCGATTCTATTCAGACGATGTATCTCGACACGCTCGACAGCGCGCCGGGGACGGTCAGCCAGGTGCGCGGCGCGGCGCAGGAGCTGATTGGCCTCGCCAAGCGCCGCGGCATCGTGCTGGTGCTGGTCGGGCACGTCACCAAGGAAGGCATGATCGCCGGCCCGCGCGTCTTGGAGCACATGGTCGATACCGTGCTCTATTTCGAAGGCGAGCGCGGCCATCAGTTCCGCATCCTGCGCGCGGTCAAGAACCGCTACGGCGCGACCGACGAGATCGGCGTGTTCGAGATGAGCGACCGCGGCCTCGTCGAGGTGCCGAATCCGTCGGCGATGTTTCTCGCCGAGCGCGTGGACGCCGAGCACGGCGAGGGTGCCGTCGCCGGCGCTGCGGTTTTTGCCGGGATCGAAGGCACGCGGCCGGTGCTGGTCGAGATCCAGGCGCTGGTCGCGCCATCGCTGCTCGGCACGCCGCGCCGCGCCGTGGTCGGCTGGGACGCGACGCGGCTCGCGATGATCGTCGCCGTGCTCGACGCGCGCTGCGGGCTTTCGGTCGGCGCCAACGACATCTACCTCAACGTCGCTGGCGGCCTGCGCATCGGCGAGCCGGCCGCCGACCTCGCGGTCGCCGCCGCGCTCATTTCCGCCATGGTGGAAAACCCGGTCCCCGCCGACACGGTGGTGTTTGGCGAGATCGGCCTCAGCGGCCGGGTGCGCCCCGTCTCGCACAGCGACGCGCGGCTCAAGGAAGCGGCAAAGCTCGGCTTCACCGAGGCATGGCTACCCGCCCGAGTCGGAGGACGCGGCGCGGCGCGCGGCCGGTCGAGCGACGGCATCGCGACCGCGCCGATCGGCCATCTGAGCGAGCTGGTCGAGCGCTTGGCGCCGCCCGAGCGCCGCCGGATGCGGCGCGTCGCCGCGGCGCCCTGAGGGCCCGGCATGAACCCGCTCGATCTGGGCGTCGTCGCGGTCATCGGCCTTTCGGCGATTTTCGCCTTCGCCCGCGGCCTTGTCCGCGAGGCGCTGTCGATCGTCGCCTGGGTCGGCGCCGCGTTCATCACCCTTTACGGCTATCCGACGGTCGAGACGATCGTCGAACCGATGGTGCACAACCCGCTGCTGTCGGGGCTTATCGGCATCGCCGGAACCTTTATCGTCACCTTGATCGTCCTCACCGTCATCACCGGGATCGTCGCGCGCACGGTGCGGTCGAGCGGGTTGTCGCCGATCGACCGCACGCTCGGCTTCGTGTTCGGCCTCTTGCGCGGCGCCTTCATCCTCAGCCTCGCCTATCTGATGCTCGACATGGTACAGCCGAACGATCGCCCGCCATGGCTGCGCGACGCCAAGAGCGCGCCCTATCTCGAGCAGGGCGCCAATCTGATTCGCGGCTTCCTGCCCGAACAGTGGCGTGTGAAGAGCGCCACCGCCGCGGACGATGTCATCCATACCGTCTCGCCGGCCGCCGTGGCGGAAAAGGCGATGCGCGCGTTGGCCAACCCCACCGCGCCAGCCGCCGCGCCGGATCAGCAGCAATGGGCGGCGCCGACCTACAACCAAAGCTCGCAGCGCGAGCTCGACCGGCTTATCAACAACCAGCGATGAAAGGCCGCAAGTGCTTGTCACGTACTGGCAACAAAGGCGATAAGACCCCATATTCTTTCGGCCTGCCTAGCTCCGACGAGGATCGTGCATGGTGACGCCCGCCTGCGGCGATACGGACCATTTTCACGACGAATGCGGGGTCTTCGGCGTCTACGGCCACCCCGATGCGGCCGCCCTGACCGCGCTTGGCCTCCACGCGCTGCAGCATCGCGGGCAAGAGGCGGCGGGGATCGTCACCTACGACGGCGAGCAGTTCAACGCCCATCGCGGCATGGGGCTGGTCGGCGACAATTTCAGCTCGAAAGACACCATGGCCAAGCTGCGCGGTCATTCCGCGATCGGTCATGTGCGGTATGCGACCACCGGCGAGGTGGCGATGCGCAACGTCCAGCCGCTGTTCTTCGAGATCGAGTTCGGCGGCATCGCCATCTGCCACAACGGCAACCTCACCAATTCCTACCAGCTGCGCCGGCAGCTGGTGAAGCGCGGTAGCCTATTCCACACGACGAGCGACACCGAGGTCATCAACCATCTTATCGCCACCAGCGAGCAGGGCACGATCATCGACCGCATCGTCGACGGCCTGAAGCAGATCGAGGGCGCCTATTCGCTGGCCGCGCTGACCCAGGAATCGGTGATCGGGGTGCGCGACCCGCTGGGCGTGCGGCCCCTCGTCGTCGGCAAGCTGGCGGAAGCTTGGATTATCGCCTCGGAGACCTGCGCACTCGACATCATCGGCGCCGATTTTGTCCGCGATGTCGAGCCGGGCGAGATCGTCATCGCCGGCGCCACGGGCCTGCGCAGCTTCAAGCCCTTTCTCAAGACACCCGAGCGGTTCTGCATCTTCGAGTACATCTATTTCGCCCGGCCCGACAGCATCGTCGAGGGCCACAGCGTCTACGAGGTGCGCAAGCGCATCGGTCAGGAACTGGCGCGGGAAAGCGGCATCGACGCCGACATCGTCGTGCCGGTGCCGGATTCGGGCGTGCCGGCGGCGCTCGGCTATTCGCAGGAATCGGGACTGCCATTCGAGCTCGGCATCATCCGCAACCACTATGTCGGCCGCACCTTTATCGAGCCGACCGACCAGATCCGCCACCTCGGCGTCCGCCTCAAGCACAACGCCAACCGCAACCTCAAGGGCAAGCGGGTGATCCTGGTTGACGATTCGATCGTGCGCGGGACCACCTCGATCAAGATCGTCGACATGGTGCGCAACGCCGGCGCGCGCGAAGTTCATATGCGGATTTCGAGCCCGCCGACGACCCACCCGTGCTTCTACGGCATCGCCACGCCGGACCGCGACCAGCTCCTCGCCTCCAGCATGGATGTCGACGAGATGGCCCGCCACATCGGCGTCGACAGCCTCGCCTTCATCTCGATCGATGGGCTCTACCGGGCGACAGGCGCGGCGGTGCGGGACCACAACGCGCCGCGCTTCTGCGACGCATGCTTTACCGGCGATTACCCGATCCCGCTGGTAGACGCCGAAGACGGCAAGACCTCGGTACAGCTGTCGTTGCTCGCACCGGCCTGATCCGCCTCGCCACAAAAATCGACATCGCAAGGGTAGTGAAATGCCTGCCGATACCGCGCTGACCGGCGGTCTTCCGCGCCGCGAATCTTTGCCGAAAATCATCGTCGCGGCGACGATCGGCAATGTCCTCGAATGGTTTGACTTTCTCGTCTACGGCTATTTCGCGGTGACGATCGCCGAGGCGTTCTTCCCGGCGAAAAACCCGACCGTATCGCTGCTCGTCACCTTCGGCACGTTTGGCCTTTCCTATCTGATGCGGCCGTTGGGCGCCGCCATGATCGGCACCTACACCGACAAGCACGGGCGCAAGGCCGGGCTCACGCTGTCGATCGGGCTGATGATGATCGGCACGGCGCTGATGGTGGTGACCCCCGGCTACGCGACGATCGGCCTTGCAGCGCCGGCGATTATCATGCTCGCGCGCATGCTGCAGGGGTTCTCGGTCGGCGGCGAGTTTGGCAGCGCGGTCGCCTTCCTCGTCGAGCACGGCGCCGAGCGCAAGGGCTACAGCGCGAGCTGGCAATGGGCCAGCACCGGCCTCGTCTCGATCGTCGTCGCGTTGTTCGGCATCGTCCTCACCACGCAGCTGTCGCATGACGCGTTAGTGAGCTGGGGCTGGCGCATCCCCTATGTCTTCGGGCTGCTCGTCGGCCCGGCGGGGCTCTACATCCGCTCCAAGGTTCTCGAAACCGAGGAATTTGTCGAGGCGAAGCCGGACAGCATGCCGATCCGCACGCTATTGGCCACTCAGCCTGTTGAGACCGTGCTGGCGCTCGGCGCCTCCGTCGTCTCGAACGCATCGTACTACCTGCTGCTTTACATCCCGACCTACGCGATCAAGACGCTGCACCTGCACCCCTCGACCGGGTTCATCGCGACGCTGGTCGGCGGCGTGGTGCTGACGGTATGTTCGCTGCTGGCGGGGCATTGGTCGGATAAGACTGACCGGCCGCGTATCATGCTGTGGACGGCGGTGCTGTTCCTTGTCACGTCGTACCCGGTGTTCTGGCTGATGGTCGCCTACCCCTCGGTCGCGACGGCGGTGTTCGCGGTTGGCTGGCTCAATCTGGTCAAGGGCGGCTATAGCGGGGTGCTGCCGTCGCTGATGTCGGAACGCTTTCCCGTGGAGACCCGCGCGGTCGGCGTCGCTTTCAGCTATAGCATCTCGGTGACGATCTTCGGCGGGTTTGCCCCGTTCATCGCCACCACGCTGATCGCAAAGACCGGCGACCCGCTGTCGCCGAGCTTCTATCTGATGGCCACCGCCCTCCTCAGCATCATCGCGCTCTTGGTCATCCGGCGCCGTACCGCATGAGCGCGCGGCTTTTAACGCCGCGCCGATGCCGCTAGTCTGTTCCTGGCCATGCATAAGGCCCAGACGAACAGGAGCAGGCTATGTCTTCGACCCGGGAAAGCGCCAGCACATCTCAGCCGCCAAGCTCACTTAGGCGGGTGGTGATCGCGGCGGTGATCGGCAACGTCCTCGAATGGTTCGACTTCGTCGTCTACGGCTTTCTCGCCGTGACGATCTCGGAAGTATTCTTTCCCACCGGCAATCCGACCGTCTCGCTCCTGGTGACCTTCGGCGCCTTCGGTCTCGCGTACCTGGTGCGGCCGCTTGGGGCGATCCTCATCGGCTCCTATACCGACCGGCACGGCCGCAAAGCCGGGCTGACCCTGTCGATCGCGCTGATGACGCTCGGCACGACGCTGATGGCGATTACGCCGGGCTATGCCTCGATCGGCCTGGCTGCGCCAATCTTCATCATCGGCGCGCGTTTTTTGCAGGGACTATCGGTCGGCGGCGAGTTCGGCACCTCGGTCGCCTTCCTCGCCGAGCACGGCTCGGCCCGCCGCGGCTTCGCCGCCAGCTGGCAGTTTTCGATCGCCGGAATGATCACCGCTTTAGCATCGATTTTCGGGATCGTGCTGACAACGATGTTGACCCATGCCCAGCTGCTCAGCTGGGGCTGGCGGCTTCCCTACTTCTTCGGGATGCTCGTCGGCCCTGCCGGGTTCTACATCCGCTGGAAGCTTTCGGAAACGCAGGAATTTATCGAGGCCGAGCAGCCGGAAGCGATGCCGATCCGCGAATTGCTGACCAAATACCCGCTCCCCGTGCTTCTGTCGCTCGGCGCCTCGATCATCTCGAACAGCTCGTTCTACATTCTGGCCTACATCCCGACCTACGGACAGAAGACGCTGCATCTGCCGGCCTACACCGGGTTTACCGCAACGCTGATCGGCGGGCTTGTGCTGGCGATCTTTTGCCCGATCTTCGGCCACTGGTCGGACAAGATGGCGTTCCGGCCGCGCCTCATGGTGATCACCGCCTGGCTGTTTTTCTTCACCTCCTGGCCGGCCTTCTTCCTGATGTCGGCCTGGCCGACCCTGGCCGCCTGCATCCTCGCCTGCTCGTGGCTGCAGCTCTTGAAGGCGGGCTACAGCGGCGTACTGCCGTCGGTGCTCGGTGAGCAATTCCCGGTCGCGGTAAGGGCGATCGGCGTGTCGCTCAGCTTCAGCACGGCGGTGACGATTTTCGGCGGCTTCGCGCCGTTTATCGCCACCTGGCTGATCGCGCGGACCGGCGATCCGCTGTCGCCGAGCTACTACCTCGTCGCGACCGCCTTCCTGAGCGGGCTGGCGCTGTGGGGGGTCCGGCGGCGAAGCGCGCGCAGCGTTCAGCCGAAGCTGGTGGTATCCTCGGCCTGATGACAGGAAGGCTCAGCGGCAAGATCGCGCTTATCACCGGCGCCTCGCGCGGGATCGGCGCTGCCGTCGCCGAAGCTTATGCGCGCGAGGGCGCGCATCCGGTGCTGGCGGCGCGCACGGTCGGCGGGCTCGAAGAAATCGATGACCGGATCCGCACCGCTGGGGGCACCGCGACGCTCGTGCCGCTCGATTTGCGCGATTTCATCAAGATCGACGAGCTGGCGGCGGCGATCTATCAGCGCTTCGAGCGGCTCGACATCCTGGTCGGCAATGCCGCCGAGTTCGGCACATTCTCGCCGCTCGGCCATATCGACCCGGTGCTGTGGCAGGAGATCATCGACCTCAACCTCACCGCCAATTGGCGGCTGATCCGGGCAATGGACCCGCTGCTGCGCGCCGCGCCGCACGGCCGGGCGATCTTTGTGACGAGCGGCATCGCCAGTAACCCGCGCGCCTATTGGGGTCCCTACGCGGTCAGCAAGGCGGGGCTCGAAGTGATGGTCAAGACCTACGCGGCGGAGAGCGAAAAAACCAATGTGCGCGCCAATTTGATCGGACCCGGCGTGGTGCGCACCCGGCTGCGCGCCCGGGTCTTTCCCGGCGAGGATCCGATGAACCTGCCGCCGCCCGAGACCGTCGTCGAAGCCTTTGTCCAGCTCGCGCTCGATGAGTGCGAGCGCAATGGTGAGATCATCAACGCCAGCGACCTCGCCGACACTCAGTCGCGGGCGTAAGGGTTCGCCCCCTTGCGCAACATCAAACGGATCGGCGTTCCCGGCAGATCGAAATCCTCGCGCAGCGCATTGACCAGATAACGCCGGTAGCTGTCGGGCAATTCGCTCGGCTTCGAGGCGAAGAGGGCGAATGTCGGCGGCCGCGTATTGGCCTGCGTCATGTAGCGCAGCTTGAGGCGGCGCGCGCCGACCAGCGGCGGCGGATGATGTTGCTGAATGCCGGCGAGCCAGCGGTTGAGCGCCGGCGTCTGCAGCCGCTTGTTCCATACTCGGTCCGCGGCGACGACCGCCTTCATCAGCGCATCGAGCCCGCTTCCGGCGAGGCCCGAGATCGGCACCAGAGACACCCCGTGAAGCTGCGCCAGGGATGCGGTGATGCGGTCGCGCAGCTGGCGCAACGCCGCGGGCTTGTCCGCGACGGCATCCCATTTGTTGGCGGCGAGCACCAGCGCCCTGCCCTCCTCGGCGACCATGTTGGCGATCGTCAAATCCTGCCGGCCGAAGGGTTCCAGCGCGTCGAGCACCAGCACGACCGTGCCGGCAAAGCGGATCGTGCGCAGGGTGTCGGCGACGGACAGGCGCTCGAGCTTGTCCTGGACATGCGCCCGCCGCCGCAGTCCGGCCGTATCCACGAGGCGGATCGCGCGCCCTTGCCACTCCCATTCGAGCGCGATCGCGTCGCGAGTGATGCCGGGCTCCGGCCCGGTCAAGAGGCGATCCTCGCCGACGAGGCGGTTGACCAGCGTCGACTTGCCGACATTGGGCCGGCCGGCAATCGCCAGTTGCAGCGGCCGTTCCCCGGCTGCCGCCGCAGGCATATCTGCGGTCGGCATCTCTGCTTCCGGCAGCGGTGCAAAATCGCGCAGCCGCTCGTAAAGCTCGGCGAAACCCTCGCCGTTGAGCGCCGAGATCGGCACCGGCTCGCCGAGCCCGAGCGCATAGGCTTCGCCGACCGCGCCGAGTTCGGCGCGTCCTTCGGCCTTGTTAGCCACCAGCACCACGGGTTTGCCGCCTTTGCGCAGCCAGCCGCCAAAATGGCGATCGGCTTCGGTAATGCCGTCGCGCGCGTCGATCACCAGCAGCACGACATCGGCGAGATCGAGCGAGCGCTCTGTCTGCGCCCTCATACGGCCGGCGAGCGTCGCGGGCGCGGCTTCTTCAAGACCGGCGGTGTCGATCACACGAAATTCGAGATCGGCGATCCGGCCCTGCCCCTCGCGCCGGTCCCGGGTGACACCGGGTGCGTCGTCGACCAGCGCCGCGCGCCGTCCGACCAGCCGATTGAACAGCGTCGATTTACCGACATTCGGCCGGCCGAGTATTGCGACCGTAAAGCTCATCGTTTTCCTTACAAATCGCGCGCCTGCCGCCCGGCACGGATCGCGTGCGCACGCGCTCGGCGCGCGGCTTTTCAATACTATCGGTAGGCCGAAAGATTGGCGTCGTCGGTCAGCAGGTAAAGCGCATTGCCTGCGACGACCGGACCGAGATAGCCCTTGTCGGACATCTTGGTCTGCCATTGGGTCTGGCCGTTGGTCGCCGCAACCCACATGGCGATGCCGGTTGACGACAGCACGACCAATTGCCCACCGCCCAGCACCGGCCCCGCCCATTCGATCGGGTCTTCCTTTTTGACCATGTCTTCGTAATCGGGCAGTTGCGCGGTCCAGCGCACCTTGCCTTCGTCGCGCGTGAGGCAGACGATCTCTTGGTTATTGGTGATGAGGAACACGGAGTCGCCCGCGCACCACGGCTCGTGACTGCTGCCGATCTCCTGCTCCCACACATGGTTGCCCGTGCGCAGCTCGATCGCCATCATCCGCCCGCTGTGGCTTACCGCGAAGACCCGTCCACGGTCGATGACCGGCCGGCCATGGATATCGGCCATCGCCGACACGCCGTTCGTGTTGCGCGCGGAAGCCAGGTTCTCCGACCACAGAACGCGGCCATTCTCGACCCGAAGCGCAAAAAGCTCGCCTGAGGTATAGGCGACGACGACGATGTTGCCCTCGACCGCCGGGCTCGCGTCGCCCAGCAGCGTCCCGATCTCGGGAATGCCGGTATGCGTCCACTGGCGCTGGCCATCATCGGCCGACATCGCGATCAGCTCATTGTCGACGGTGACGATGAAGATGCGGTTGTCGACGACGGTCGGCGCGGTGTGGACGGGCGTCTCGACATTCTTGCGCCAGATGATCTTGCCGTCATTGGGGTCCATCGCGATGACTTCGGCATAGCCGGTCGCGACATAGAGCCGGCCGTTCCAGAAGCAAGGGCCGCCGCCAAACGCATTCCCCTTCTGATCGGACGGGGTCAGATCGACCTGCCAGAACCGCTTGCCGCTGGCGGCGTCGAGCGCGCTGACCTGTACGCCCCCATCCATCGCATAGACCCGTCCGGCCGCAACCACCGGCTGCGACATGACTTTGGTGTAGCGCGACGTACCGTCGCCGACGCTGGTCTCCCACACCTTTTTCACCTGGCTGGGCAGCGCCAAATTGCCCATTGCGTGACTGGGGTTGCCGCCGGGCTCGGGCCAATCCGGGTTCACTGTCGGCGGCGGCAAGGCAATCGGCTGATTGGCCAGCGCCGGATCGGCGGCGATCTGGCGGTCGAGCCCGAGCACGGAGATGCGCTCACCCGGCAACCTTGCCTTCGGCTTCGAGCCAAACAGCCCGCATCCCGCCGTGGTCAGTGACGCAAGCAGCACCGAGACGAAATGACGTCGTTTCATTGCGGTTATCGGGCGCTCAAGGCTTCAGCACCGCCGCCATTTCGGCCGCCCTGCCGCGCACCCCTTCGGGTGCGGCAGAGTCCGCGGCGAGCTGTTTGTAGATCTCGAGTGCGCCGGCGTCGTCACCGGCCTTCAACCTGGCCGCGGCGGTCAGGTCGAGCGCGCTGTAGCGCCATGGGCTGTCGCCGGCCGTGAGCGGCTTCAGCCGTTCGATCACTTTTTGCGGGTCGCTGTCGGCAAAGCCGTTCATCGCCGAGAGCAGCATCGCCGCGTTGCGCAGCTCGGGGTCGAGGTCGGGCGATGCGGCGAGCTTGTCGTAATCGGCAACTGCCCCCTTCACGTCGCCTGATTTGGCGGCCAGGGCGGCGGCTTCGAACGCCGCGAGATTGGCGTAGGACCCGCCCTCTTCGCCGACCGAGGCGAAGATCTTCGCGGCTTCCGCCTCCTTGCCCTGCCGCAGCAACGCAAGCCCCGCTTCATAGCGCACGGATTGGGCCTGGCGCTGCGCCAGCTCGTGGTTGCGCCAGGCGACAATGCCGCCGGCGACCAGCAATGCCACAACCGCCGCCGCGATGACGTAGCGGCCGTAGAGCTTCCACAGCTTCAGCAGATTGTCGCGACGCAGCTCTTCGTCGATTTCGCGGAAAATGTCGCTCACAAAGCCCCAGCCCCGAAACTCAACCCGCCGCGGTAAGCGGTTGGCTAACATATTTGCGGGGCCGAGGCGAGCCTAACAGCGCCGCAGCGGCGCGGCGAACCGCGAGACGGCTGGTGTGGTAATTTGAAGGTCGCACAGGCTTTTGCGGCGGCTGCATTTCGCGAATTTCAAATCCGGAACCACACCAGATTTATAAAGTCACCCGTGCGCTTCCGAATCCGAAATTCGCTACCAGCATTCCTCCGAGACTCGACGAATTTCGGATTCGGCGCACTGGACGCTCCGCCGGAAATGGTCAAAATTGCAATTGCGTGACACGGCGCGTGGCAATGGGCGGCGGCAAGGCGATGAGCACCAAGAGCGCGACGGTTCTGCCTTTGCGGGAATACCGGGCGAGACGCCGGCCGCAATTCTTCACCCGCTCGGAGCTCAATCAGCTGCTCGGCCTCTACAGCCGCAATGTGTCGCGCGGCGTTTGGCGCGACTATGCGATCGACCACCGCGAGGGCCACGCGCTGTTCTCGGTCTTTCGCCACTCCCAGGAAGCCGCGCTCTATACGATTGTCAAATCCGCCGCCTCGGCGGCCAGCCCGCCGGAATTCTTCGTGATGAGCGGGCGCCAGCGGCTGCAGGCGGGTTCGACACTCGGCGACGCGCTCGATTTCTTCCGCGGCAAGCTGTCGCTGGTGGCTGCCGGCGGGCCGGGCTGAATTGGATCAAGTGCGGCGGCACATCCGTGCCGCCTGCGGAGGCGCGGCCCAGCGGCTCACGCTTTTGGCAGCATCCGTTCGAGGATGCCGTCGCGGCGGATGAAACCATGCATCAGCGCCGCGCCAATGTGCAGCGCGACGAGGCCGTAGATCAGGAATTCGCCGAGAAGGTGCAGCGCGATCGCGGCTTGCGACAAGCGTCCGCTCGCCGCCACCAGCGGCGGGATCGCGACAAGGCCGAAAAGGCTCACCGGCCGGCCGGCGGCCGCGAGGCTGAGATAGCCGGTAACCGGCATTGCCAGCAACAACAGGAAAATCGCCGTCTGCGTCGCGCGCGCCAACATTGTCTCGATCCGCCGGAGCTTCGGCCGCAACGGCGGCGCGGCATGATGCGCGCGCCAGCCGGCCCAGAACAGCATCAGCGCCGGGACGGCGATGCCGCACGAACCGTGCAGCGTGAGCAACAAGCCGCGCGCCTCGCCATGGCGAGGGGCGGCGAGCAGGCACCACGCCAACAGGATCGTCACCAACCCCAGTATCGCATTCGCCCAATGCAGCCGCCGGGTGACGGGATCATAGACCGCCGTTTCGCCAGGCTCACTCATGCGACTTTGCCGAAGTGCCGCTCAGCTTCGGCGAGGCGGCACCACGCCTCGGCGAGCACCAGCGCGGTTTCGAACTCGGCCAGCTGCTCCGCCGGCGGGCGATCGCTCTTCGCTGCATCCGCCACCGCGGCGAGCGCCGCGGCCTCGCAGCCGGCCCACAGATAACGGATGCCGGGCGCCGGCGGGTCGAGCGCGATAAAGGCTGTCTCGACGACATTCAGACGTTCGGCGAGCGCCTGAACCCGGGCCCGCAGGTCATCGCGCACGATGCCGACAAGCGAGCACAGCGGCGTTTCGTCGGCAATCTTCATCCGGCGCAGCGCCGCCTCAAGCGATGCCGTCAGCCGCGTCTTTGGCTCGGGCGGTTGCGCCGGAACCGAGGGTGCCGGCATCGCGCCCGGCGACTCGAAACGTAGCATCAGGCTGTGAATCGCGTTGAGGATCAGCCGCCAGCATGGCGGGTCGAGCGGCCGGTAGTGCCGCAGCGTATCGGCCATCGCCCCTTCGCCGCGCAACGGCAGATAGTGCGCGACATAAGTATCGAGCGCCGTGTATTTGCGGATAAGGTCGCCCATCTCCGGGTTCGCCGAAAACAGCACCGCCCGGCCGCGACGCGTTTCGGCGCGGATGATCGCGGTCTGTCCGGCCATCTCGCGGCGGAAGAACCCGTCGTCCAGCGGGTTTGGAATAAAGAGATGCCCCGGCATCACCAGCCGGTCAAAGGTCGCCGCCGATGACACCGCACGATCGAGCTCAGTAAAGACCGGTCCGTGGTAATAGGGCATTTCGATCGTCGGCGGGCAACCAAACCCGATGCTGTCCCGCCCGAGCTGCAGGCTGACGATGCCCGCCCCGGTACGCAGGAACTCGTGAGTGTACATCGGGCGAGCGAAGGCGGCGTTGGTCCATCCCGGCCGGCCCGAGGACAGGTAGAAGGCGCCCCCGCCCGAGCCGATCGCTGCGCCGTCGCCGGCGAGAAATTGCCGCACGGCGGCATCGGCCCCGGCAACCCCCTCCGCCGCATCGAGTCCCCAGACTGAAAACCCGCTCGGCAGCACCAGCAGATCAAAGCGCGCCAACCCGCCGCCGGCGATCGTCTCGCCATCGATCAACTCGAAATCGAAGCCGAGCCGGGCGAGCGCCATCGCATAATAGGCGAAGAACGGATAAGACGCCGCGGCGCCGGCAAAGAGGGCGATGCGCGGATGAGCAATCGCCACGGCATCGTCCGGCGGCTTGTCGTCCCAGGTCTCTGCCTCGATGCCGAACCCCGCGAGACGCGCCGCGGATGTCGCATCGACCTCGCACAGATAGTCGCCCGGCTCGTGGGCCGGGCCGCTGGCGCCGAGCCACCAGAGTTTCGCGCCGCGCGAGGCAAGCCGGTTGGCCGCCACGGCGAGGTCGAAGCCATCGAGATTGCGACGCCAGGCGAGGTGCAGCAGCATCGTCTAGCGCTCGGCCGCGCCGCCGTTCACTTGGGGAACGAGACCTCGACCCGGCCGAGGCTGCCGTAATCGGCAACGATCTTTGCCCCCGGTTCGGTCAAGACGAGCCCGGTATGGGTTCCAGTGGTGATCACCGTGCCGGCGGCGATCCCGCCACGGCCATTGACATGCTGGACCGCAGCCAGCAGCAGCTCGACCGGCGTCCCGGCGCGCAGACCGGTACAGTCGGCGAAGTGCTTGCCATCGGCGGTGACCTCGATCGGTGGGTGCGCGAGATCGACGCCGTCCCAGTCCTTAGCCGCCGGCCCATAGACCAGCGCGCCATTGGAAAAATTGTCGGCCAGCACCATCAGCCGGTCGATCGCGCGGAAATCCTGGTAGCGCGAATCGACGACCTCGATCGTCGGGTGCAGCGACACGGCGTCAAACACCTCTTGCCGCGTATAGGGTTCGATCCGCGCCGGCAACGCCTTGTTGAAGCGAAAGCCGATCTCGCATTCAATGCCGATGATCTTGAAGTTCCTCGCCGGTAGGCTCGCCGGGCTCGCCACCACAGTGGAGACGTAGATCGGCGCGGCGAAATGCCCCCCGAGCGGCGAGATCCCGACTTTCCAGCCGCCGATCCGCACGCCCAGTTTGGCGATGACCGCGTTCTGGATCAGGTATGCATCCTCTTCGGTCTCGGGGATCGCGCCCTCGGGCAGCGCGGCGATCGCCGCGCCTCTCCGGGCGGCGACAAGCGCGCTGGCGGCCTGTGCGATCTGGTCGGGGGTCATATCGGCTTCCTCCTGTAAGACTGGATCGGCTGCCCTGCGTCCTTCGAGGCTCCCTCCGGTCGCACCTCAGGATGAGGACTTTCCTTATGCCATCAACAGACCACCCTCATCCTGAGGTGCCCCCGGCAAAACGCCGGGGCCTCGAAGGACGCACCTTGCTTCTGCAATCCTATCCGGCGCCAAGATAATTAAGGGCCGCGGCAATCCCGCCGGCTTTATGCGGCACACCGGCCTTCGCCAGCCCCATCTCGACGCCGCACAGCGTGCCGCACAGCATCAGATCGTTGAAATGCCCGAGATGGCCGATGCGGAAAATCTTGCCGCGCAGCTTGCCGAGCCCCGTGCCGAGCGACATGTCGAACGCATCGAGGATCGTCTCGCGCAGTTTGTCGGCGTCGTGGCCGTCGGGCACCATCACCGCGGTCAGCGAATTCGAATGCTCGCGCTCGTCCTGGCAGACCGTCTCCAGCCCCCAGCCGGCGACCGCGCGCCGGGTCGCTGCGCCGTGCCGCGCATGGCGGGCAAAGACGTTGTCGAGCCCCTCCTCTTCGAGCAGCATCCTGAGCGCCTCGCGCAGCCCATAGAGCAGGTTGGTGCCCGGCGTGTAAGGGAAAAACCCGGTCGTGCCGGTCTCCAGCATCGCCTGCCAATCCCAGTAGGAGCGGGTCAGCTTCGCGGCTTTCGACGCGGCGAGCGCCTTGTCCGATACCGCGTTGAAGCCGAGCCCCGGCGGCAGCATCAGCCCTTTCTGCGAGCCGCCGACCGTGACATCGACCTTCCACTCGTCGTGCCGGTAATCGATCGAGGCGAGCGAAGATATCGTGTCGACCATCAACAGCGCCGGATGCCGCGCGCGGTCGATCGCCGTGCGCACATCATTGACCCGGCTGGTGACCCCGGTCGAAGTTTCGTTATGCACCATGCACACCGCCTTGATGCGGTGCTCGCGGTCGGCGGTCAGTTTTTCCTCGACCAGCGCCGGATCCACCCCATGCCGCCAATCGCCCGGCACGAACTCGATATCGATGCCGAGCCGCCCGGCCATCTGCCGCCACAGCGTCGCGAACTGGCCGGTCTCGAACATCAGCACCTTGTCGCCCGGCGACAGCGTGTTGACGAGCGCCGCCTCCCACGCGCCCGTGCCCGACGAGGGATACATGACGACCGTGCCGCCCGTCTGGAACACCCGTTTCATCCCGGCGACGACTTCCTTGCCGAGCGTGGCGAACTCGGGCCCGCGATGATCGATCGTCGGAAAGCTCATCGCGTGCAGCACGCGATCGGGCACGTTGGTCGGCCCGGGGATTTGCAGGAAATGCCGGCCGGTATGGACGGGGGCGGTGTTTTTCATCGCGGCAAGACTCGTCGCTGGGTCGCGCGCAGTGTGGCGACGAACGACGAAGCCGACAAGCGGCTTGGCGGAGACCTAGTCGGCGGCTCCGGCCGAGATCGCCATCCCGCGGAGCTGGTCGCGCTCAAACGGCGTGGCGCGGCGAACGACCGGCGAATATCGCTTGAAGGCGAGCGAGAAGCGGTGCGCCTGGGCCGCGTAATCGAACGAGATGCGATAGATGAGCCCGTCGATCCTCCGGCCGCTTAAGGTGAAAACCGATGGCGCGCAATGGTTCGCATCGAGCCAGTCGCGCAGTTCGGAAAACCACGTCGACAACGGCATGTTGGCCGGCTTTTCGATCTCGACAAGCAGCATACGGCCTGTTCCCCAACAGGTTGGCGTGGCCACCAACAAACGAACATCGCCATTTGCTCAAAAAATAATCTGTCCGCCTGCGGGCAGAGTTACAATTTGTTTCCAAATAGTTCTAAAGCAGCCGCTCCACCCGCTGCTTGTCCAGGCGGTAGCATTCGCAGGCCGTCTTTTCCAGGCCGGCGCGGTCGATGATCGTGATCTCGCCGCGGCGATAGCGGATCAATCCGCTGCGCTGCAATTCGCCCGCCGCCTCGCTGACGCCGGAGCGCCGGACCCCAAGCATCGCGGCGAGAAATTCCTGCGTCAGCGGCAGCACGTTGGAACCGATCCGATCGCTCGCCATCAACAACCATCGCGCGCTGCGCTGCTCGACCGAATGCAACCGGTTGCAGCCCGCGGTCTGCGCGCTCAGGTTCAGCAAATCCTCGATGAACCGCAGCAGGGCGGCGCGGATGCGCGCGTTGTTTTCGAATGCCGACTTGCAGGCGACCGCGGTTATCCTGAACGCCGTGCCGGCCAGTTGCATGATGACCTGCTGGGCTGAGACGCGTCCGCCGAGCAGCGCGGTCCCGCCGATCAGCCCTTCCGACCCCACCATGCCGACCTCGCTGCTGGTGCCGTCCTCCATGATGGTCAGCATCGAGGCCAGTCCCTCATCGATAAAGTAGATGTGGTCGAGGGTCGCGCCGACTTCGTAAACGACCTGGTATTTAGCAAGGCTGACAGACTGAAGATCGTCGACAAGCTCGGCGAGGTCGGCGGGGGACATTGATAAAAGCAGACGGTTTCTTATTCTCTGCGGCAATGCCATTCGTATCCCCCGGGCGCCTCTTGATCGGGCAGGCAGATGCCTGGGGCAATCTACTGGAAGTGACGCATGCCGATAGTCCGGTAGCGGACGGATAAGGAAAAAAGAAGCGAACGAGACCAAAGAGTTGAGGCCTGCGCGCGATTGCCGGCAGCGGACGGAGCGGCGCGATGCGGGGCGCCCATTCACGCAGCGCCGATACTACAGCAGCCTTTCCACCCGCCGCTTATCGAGGCGGTAGCATTCGCAGGCGGTTTTTTCGAGGCCCGCGCGATCGATGATCGTAATGGCGCCGCGACGATAGCGGACGAGGCCAGAGCGTTGCAGCTCGCTCATCGCCTCGCTCACGCCCGAGCGCCGGACGCCCAGCATCGCCGCGAGAAACTCCTGCGTGAGCGGCAGCAGGTTGGAGCCGATTCGGTCGCTCGCCATCAACAGCCACCGCGCGCTGCGCTGCTCGACCGAATGCAGGCGGTTGCAGCCGGCGGTTTGCGAACTGAGGTTCAGCAAATCCTCAATAAAGCGCAGCACCACCCGGCGGACGCCGGCGCTGTGGTCGAAGACGCTCTTGCAATGCTTCGCGGCAATGTGATGGCCGCGTCCGGGAAGCTGCATGACGACATGCTGGGCCGATATTTGTCCGCCGAGCAGCGCCGAGGCGCCGACCAGGCCTTCCGGCCCGACCATGCCGACCTCGCTACTGGCGCCGTCTTCCATCGTGGTCAGCACGGACGCCAAACCTTCCTCGATGAAATAGACGTGATCGAGCGGCGCGCCGACCTCGTAAAGCACCTGCTTTTTCGGCAGGGCAATGGGCTCCAGATGATCGATGAGTTGCGCCAGGTCTTCCGGAGAAAGCCCGGCGAGCAAACGATTTTTGGTGGGTTGGATGGGTAGGTTCATCGGCCTTGGCCCTCCCTCGGAGGGTGTTTGTTTCTGGGGTCGCCGCGCGCTGCTCCCGGCCGCGCCGCTAACCTATGCTAAGTTGAAAGACGGAGTGTCCGGTGGGAGCGCAAGTTCAAAAACGCGAACGATTCCAAGAAGGATCGTTCCAACCATAACGGTAACTTTTGGTATCAGAGTGTAGCCGGCCAAGCCCCTTTTGCCGCAATTGCCTCGCCGTCGCCGGGCCAAGGCGGCATCGTCACCGCGACGATTTGCAGCGGCCCGCCGCCGTCGTTGCGGAACTGGAACGAGGTGTCGACCGGGACGGTCAGCGAGACACCCGGCGCGAGCGCGACCTCCTCCTCGCCGATGTCCCGCTTGCGCCAGAGCCGGCCTCGTCCGGCGACGACAAACCAGATCTCCTCGACCGTGCGGTGCTCGACCGGCCGCGACACGGCCCCTGGCGGCAAGGTGAACGAAATCATGCTGCCGCGGCCCGTCGCGCAGAGCACCCGGACGGTCGATCCATCGGGTGCGCTGACCACCGGCGCGGTGGCGATTTCTTGCGTGCTCCAGGGCGTTAAGGCCATATCATCCTCGCTTCTTGCATCCCGGCGAAGGCCGGGACCCATGCTTCGGCCGTTCGAGCGGAGGCAAGATGGGCCCCGGCCTACGCCGGGGTGGTTTGCTGATCAAGGCGCCGTATCATGCCTCTCGACAATCCGCCCTCCTCGCGTCTCGAAACCCGCCTCAAGCGCGAGATCAAGGGCGATGTCATGTTCGACCCCTTCACGCGCGGCCGTTATTCGACGGATGCCTCGATCTATCAGATCGAGCCCTTGGGCGTCGTCGTTGCGCGCGACAAGGACGACATCGCCGCGGCGATCCAGATCGCCCGCGAAGAGGGCGTGCCGGTGCTGCCGCGCGGCGGCGGCACCTCGCAATGCGGCCAGACGGTCAACCGCGCGCTGGTTGTCGAGTGCAGCAAATACATGCAAGGCGTGGGCGAGGTCGACACCGGGACGCGCCGCGTCAAGGTCCAGCCCGGCGTCGTCATGGAGCGGCTCAACGCGCGGCTGCGTCAGCACAAACTCTGGTTCCCGGTCGATGTCTCGACCGGCGACCGCGCGACGATCGGCGGCATGACCGCCAACAATTCCTGCGGCGCGCGCTCGATCCGGTACGGCAACATGGTGCACAACGTGCGCGCCATCGACGCGATCCTCGCCGACGGGACGCAAGCCCATTTCGGCGAAGTCCCCAGCAATCTCGGCCCAAATGGACCTAACGGGGACGTCGAGCCGGAGCGCTACCGCAATCTCGTCAGCGACATGCGCGCGCTGCACCGCCGCGAGGCCGACGAGATCGACGCCCGCATCCCCAAGCTGTTGCGCAAGGTCGGCGGCTACAACATCGACATGCTCGCGCCCAAGGGACCTGACTCGGGCCACAACATGGCCAACCTGCTGGTCGGCAGCGAAGGCACCCTCGCCTTCTTCACCGGGATCGAATTGGACCTTCAGCCGATCCCGCCGCACCGCGTGCTCGGCATCTGCCATTTCCCGACCTTCTACGCGGCAATGGACGCGACCCGGCACATCGTCGAGCTCGGCCCCGCGGCGGTCGAGCTGGTCGACCGGACGATGATCGAGCTGGCGCGCGACATCCCGATGTTCCGCGCCACGGTCGAGCGATTTGTGCAAGGCGAGCCCGACGCGATCCTCTTGACCGAATTCGCCGGTCCCGACGCCGACGACAATCTCCGCCGCTTGCGCCAACTCGTCGAGCTGATGGGCGATCTCGGCTTTCCCGGCGCGGTCATCGAGGCGACCGACCCCGCCTTTCAGAGCGCGGTGTGGAACGTGCGCAAAGAAGGCCTCAACATAATGATGTCGATGAAGGGCGACGGGAAACCGGTCTCCTTTATCGAGGATTGCGCCGTTCGGCTCGAAGACCTCGCCGAATACACCGATCGGCTCACCCAGGTCTTCCACAAGCACGGCACCAACGGCACCTGGTACGCGCACGCCTCGGTCGGCACCTTGCATGTGCGGCCGGTGCTCAACCTCAAGCAGGAGCTTGAGGTCAAGAAGATGCGCGAGATCGCGGAGGAAGCCTTCGCGATGGTGCGCGAATACAAGGGCTCGCATTCGGGCGAGCACGGCGACGGCATCGTCCGCTCGGAATTTCTCGAGCCAATGTACGGCCCCCGCATCGTCCGCGCCTTCGAGGAGGTGAAGGAAAAGTTCGATCCCTACGGGCTTTTCAACCCCGGCAAAATCGTCCGTCCGCCCAAGATGGACGACCGCAGCCTGATGCGGTTCAAGCCCGGCTATACCCAGGCGCCGGTCGAGACGGTATTCGACTGGTCGGAATGGGGCGGTTTCGCCAGCGCCGCCGAGATGTGCAACAACAACGGCGCCTGCCGCAAATCGGATCCCGGCGTGATGTGCCCGTCGTATCGGGCGACCGGCGACGAGCAGCATCTGACCCGCGGCCGCGCCAACACGCTGCGCCTCGCGCTCTCGGGGCAGCTCGGACCGGACGCGCTGACCTCGGACGCCATGGCCGAGACCATGTCGCTTTGCGTGTCGTGCAAAGGCTGCCGCCGCGAATGCCCGACCGGCGTCGACATGGCGAAGATGAAGCTCGAATTTTTGGCGCAATACAGGAAGCGCCACAAGCTGACCCTGCGCGACCGGCTCATCGCCTACCTGCCGCGCTACGCGCCGCTCGCCGTTCGCCTTGCCGGCCTGCTGAACCTGCGCAAGCCTGGGGCGACGCTGGCCGCGCTCGGCGAAAAATTTCTGGGCTTCAGCGCCAAGCGCCCGCTGCCCCGCTGGTCGTCGCGCCCCTATCGCGGCGCGAGCCCCACGGACGCCGGCCCAGAGGTCGTGCTGTTGGTCGACACCTTCAACCGCTATTTCGAACCGGAGAACGCCCGCGCCGCCGAGCGCGTGCTGACCCGCGCCGGCTACAAGGTCACGACCCCCGATCTGAGTGCCGGCCGCCCGCTGTGCTGCGGCCGCACATTTCTCGCCGCCGGCCTCATCGACGAAGCCAAAGCCGAGGCGCGCCGCACGATCGCCGCCCTCAAGGCCGCCGTCGCCGCCGGCAACCCGATCGTCGGTCTCGAACCCTCGTGCCTGCTGACCCTGCGCGACGAGTACCCCGCGCTGCTGCCTGGCGAAGATACCAAGGCGCTCGCCGCGCATGCCCAGCTTTTCGAGGAATTCGTTGAAGCTGAAACCAAGGCCGGCCGGTTCAACCTGCTCTTCAGGGCGATGCCGGGCAAAACCGCGCTCTTACACGGCCATTGCCATCAGAAAGCGTTCGGCACCGCGGCGGCCGCCGCCGACGCGCTAAGGCTGATCCCAGAACTCGCCGTCGAGACCTTCGATTCGACCTGCTGCGGGATGGCCGGCGCCTTCGGCTACGAGGCGGAGCACCACGAGATGTCATTGAAGATCGGCGAATTGGGCGTGCTGCCGAAGATGCGCGCCGCCGCCCCCGGCACCCTGCTCGCCGCCTGCGGCACTTCCTGCCGCCACCAGATCGCCGACGGCGCCCAGCGCGAGGCGCGCCACATCGTCCGCATCCTCGACGAGGCATCGCGCTGAGCTAGTCCAACCCCGCTTGTGGGAGGGCGGCAGAATCAATACGCCTTCCCGGTCGGATAGGTGTCGAACGCCGGCACCGCCGGGTCCATGTGATCCCAGGGCTGCGCGCTCTTGGTGAAGATGTTGGCGTCCGGCTTGAACCAGCCCGAATCGTCGAACGTCGTCACCCGTAGCCCGACCATATCGGGCCGGGTGGATACCTGGACGTAGAGCGGCGTTCCGCAATCGCCGCAAAACACGCGGCTGATCTCGTTCCCGGCGTCGGATTTGGCGATGTAGGTCTTCGGCGCTCCCTTGGTGATGCGGAACTGGTCGGAAGGCAGCCGCACCGCTGACACATGCGCCGCACCGCTCGCCCGTTGGCAATCGCGGCAATGACATTGCAGCGAGAAGAGCGGCTCGCCGCCCGCTTCGTAGCGCACCGCGCCGCACAGGCACCCGCCTGCCCTAACCTCGGTCATGACAGCCCTCCCGATAAGCCGATAGGATATGTCGCGGAAAAAGAATAGCGGCGGAACGACCCATGCACGAGCGGGCGCGGGCGATGCTCGATTTCTGGTTCGGCGCACCCGGTGATCCGGGGCGCGAACAGCATCGCCCGATCTGGTTCAACGGCTCCCCGGAGTTTGACGCGGAGGTGCGGCGCCATTTCCTCGTCGATTACGAAGCAGCCGTCGCGGGCCACTTTGCCGATTGGGAAAGCGAGCCGGAATCGGCGTTGGCATTGCTGCTGCTGCTCGACCAGGTGCCGCGCAACATCTTCCGCGACACGCCGCGCGCCTACGACACCGACTCCGCCGCCTGCGTGGTCGCGGACCGCGCGCTCGCTCGCCGTTTCGACCAGGCGGTGCCGGCGGCGTGGCGCATCTTCTTCTATATGCCGCTGCACCACAGTGAGGACTTGGCCAAGCAACGCCGTTCGGTCGCGTTGTTCGCCGCCCTGCCCGGCGACCGCGGCAGCGGCGGTCTGCGCCGCTACGGCGAGGCCTATGTCGACGTCATCGCGCGTTTCGGCCGCTTCCCGCATCGCAATGTCATCCTCGGCCGGGAATCGACGGAAGCCGAGACCGCCTTCCTCGCCGAATGCGACCTCCGCCGCCAACAAGCACAGAAATAACGGGGCATCCCATGGCGATCACCGATATCGGCGTCACCGACATCGCCGACTTCGCCGACGGCCACGAGTTCGGTGCGGCCGGCGCGTATATCCGCGTCAAGGGCGTCGCGCGCGGCATGCTCGATCCCTCGGCGGCGTGCAATGCCGGCATCGCCGATCTCGACAAGGCGCCGGTGAACGTCAAGGGCCTCGTCGAATACGCCACCGATTTCGACATATTGCGCCCGAAAGACCCGCTGCGCGGCAGCTCAATCCTCGTCTACGACGTGCCCAATCGCGGCTCGAAGCGCATCTTTACCTTGCTCGACGACGTGCTGCCCGGCCAACCCGGGAGCAACAACCCGCGGACCAAGGAGGATGCCGGGCTCGGCTTTCTGTTGGGGCGCGGCCATTCGATCGCGTGGTCGGGCTGGGACCCCAATGCGCGGCGCGCCGAGCAGGAATTGGGCGCCGAGTTTCCGGCAGCGCTTGAAGCCGGCAAGCCGATCGTCCGGCGCATCCGCGACGAGTTTCATTTCGGCACTCGTGCCGCCGGCGACGGCAGCGTACGCCGCCTCTCGTACCCCGCCGCCTCGACCGACCAGCCCGCGGCGCGGCTGACCGTGCGCGACCGCGAAAGCGACCGCCGCACCGAAATCCCCCACGACGAATGGCAATTTATTGAGGACCGCTCGATCCGCCTCCTGCCGCCGGGCCGCAACTTCGCGCCGGTCAAGATCTACGAGCTGTGGTACGAGGCCGTCGGGTCGAAGGTGCTCGGCATCGGCTATGCGAGCGTGCGCGACCTCGTCTCGTTGCTGCGCCACGGCGGCGGCGATCTCGGCCTCGGCCACGTAAAGCATACGCTCGCCTTTGGCGTATCGCAGAGCGGGCGCTTTCTGCGCCATTTCCTCGAGCTCGGCATGAACGGCGACGAGGCCGGGCAGACGGTGTTCGACGGCGTGTTCAGCCATGTCGCCGGCGCCGGCAAGGTGTTCGCGAACCACCGCTTCGGCATGCCCGGCCGCACCGCGACCCAGCACGAAGACCGGCTCTACCCGGAGAATTGGTTCCCGTTCAGCACCGCCAAGACCGCCGATCCCGTCTCGGGACGCATCGGCGCGCTGCTCTCCGACGCCGCGAACGACCCAAAAATCGTCGAGACCAACAGCGCCACCGAGTACTGGCAGAAGGGCGCGTCCTTGATCCACACCGATCCCGGGCTGCGCCGCGACCTCAGCTTGCCCGACAATTCCCGCGCCTATCTGATCGCCGGGACTCAGCACGGCGGCCGGCCAGGCGTCGACCCTCGCCCCGGCCCGTGCGTCAATCCGCGCAACCCGCACAGTGCGACGCCCGCGCTGCGCGCCCTCTTCGCCGCGCTCGAAGACTGGGTCGTGCGCGATGTCGCGCCGCCGCCGAGCCGCGTGCCGTCGATCGCTGACGGCACGGCGGTGCTCGCCAAATCCGTGACGATGCCGAAGGTGCCGGGCTTTGCCGTGCCGCCCGGCGACAATGCTGTCCTGCCGCCGGTCGATTGGGTCGACCCGCCGGAAAGCTCGCCGCCCGCGCCCTACACGACGTTTGTCTCGGCTGTGGACAGCAACGGCAACGAAGTGGCCGGCATCCGCCTGCCACAGATCGCCGTGCCGCTCGGCACCTTCACCGGCTGGAACGTCTACAAGGCGCAGCCCGACGAGCTCGCCGACCGCGACGGGTCGTTTATCGCCTTTGCTCGCACCAAGGCCGAGCGCGAAGCGGCGGGCGACCCCCGGCCTTCGCTGCAGGAGCGCTACGGCGCCAAGGCGCATTACGTCGACCGGCTCCGCCAGGCCGCGGCCGCGCTCGTCGCCGAGCGCCTGTTGCTGCAAGATGACGCCGATCGCCTCGTCGCCACGGCGCAAGGGGTCGAGCAATTCTGACTAAGATTTGATCGCCGCGCACGCTGAGGCGGCACCGTCGTTGTCATTAATTTGTACTATTGGCGAAACATTCAGCGAATATGCTGCGCCGTGCAGCACGGGTTGGCTTGTTACTAGACATGGCCTGCGTTTAAAACGCGCGCTGCCCAAATTTTCGTCATCGTTTTTGTTAGAATATTGTCGGCTGATTTGGCATGCGGCGTGCACGAGTTGGCCCAATCTACGCAATCCAATGTTTAAAAGAGAGGGGTATTGGGGAGGCCATGACCCCATTGTTCACCCTGATTGCATGTGCGTGCCGGGCAAACCCGGCCCCTGTGCCGCGATGATCAATCTGCTGGGCTATTTCGCGGCGGCGTTGGTGCTCGCGACGTTCTGCGCTCGCCACATGATCACCTTGCGCAGCTTGGCCATCGTGAGCAACATCGCTTTCATTGCCTACGCTTACTGGGCCGCCTTGCCGCCGATACTGGTTCTCCATGCGGTTATGCTGCCGATGAACGTGATGCGACTGCGACAGGCAATCATGCAGCCGGTCGCGACATAGGACGCGCACGACAGCGTTGCTGCTGTACCCAGTCCGAAAGTTGCGCGTCCACCGAGCAAGCCGCTTGCTGCGCGGCATGGATCGGATCAGCATCGCCTGCCGAGGCTAATAAAACGCCCCGGACGACCGGGGTTCAGGGGAGGAACGCATGCGTTTACCGAGACTTGCCGGGCCCGCGGTGGCGGCGGCCGTGACGCTCGTCATGCTGGGGGGCATCGCGCACGCTCAGCAGCTGATGATCGTCGGCAACGACCAGAAAATCCAGTTCGCCGACGGCAAGCCGACAACGGTCGCCCCCGGCAAGGACACGCTGTCGGTCATCGATATCTCAAAGCCGGCGGCGCCGCGCATCGTCGCGACCATCCCGCTCGACAACACGATTGTCGGGCCCCCGACCAATCTGGCGATCACGCCGTCGCGCGATCTGGCCCTTGTCGCCGACACGATGAAAGGCGTTCCCAAGGACAACGCGTTCGCCCTTGCCCCCGACAACCGGCTTTTCGTCATCGATTTGACGGCGAACCCGCCGGCGCTGGTCAACACGCTGACCCTCGGCAACGCCCCGACCGGGTTGGCCATCTCACCCGACGGCAAGTGGGCGCTGGTCTGCAACCGCGACGACGGGACGATCTCGGTGCTTTCGATCAACGGCCACGAGGTCAAGGTGGCCGACACGGTGACCGTCGGCGCCGCGGCCGACAAGGTGTCGGCGGTCGCCATCAGCCCCGACGGCAAGACCGCGCTGGCGGTCAAGCCGGGCAGTGACAAGGTCGCCGTGCTGTCCATCGCCAACGGCAAGGTCAGCTACGACGCGAAGAGCGACCTCCCGGCCAACAACTATCCCTACAACGTGGCGATCACCCCGAACGGGCAGATCGCCCTCATCGCCAATACCGGCGGCGGCGGCAGTTCGGATGGCAATGTCGATACCGTGAGCGTCGTCGACATGACCGCGAAGCCGATCCATATCATCGATCACATCGCCGTCGGCGACTCGCCGGAGGGCCTGGCGATCAGCCCCAAGGGCAACCTCGCCGTCACCGTGGAGGCGCGCGGATCGAACCGTCCCAAGGATACCTGGTACTACCATCCGGGCGGCGCGGTCAGCGTGCTGCGGATCGACGGCAAGAAGGTGACGCGGGTTGGCGAGGTGACGGTCGGCGCGCTGCCCGAAGGCGCAGCGTTCAGCGCCGACGGCAGCCATATTTACGTCGGCAACTTTATCGATTCGGACCTGTCGGTGCTGCAGGTCATGGGCGACCGCGCCACCGACACCGGCAAGCGCTTCAAGCTGCCCGGCCAGCCCGCCTCGGTGCGCGCCGGCCCGCAATAGATGCGACTATAGGAGGGCATCATGGCGCTTCGGTTGATCATCGTTACGCTCGCCCTGCTTCTCGCCGCTGGCGGCTTTCTCGGGGCCGGCCCGACACCGGGCGGCCCGTTCAACCCGTTCGGCTGGCTGTTTGTCGGCTTGGCGGCGCTGGTCTGGCTTGAATGGAAACCGATGCAGGCCGGGCTCGACCAGCGCACCGGCGTCATGGACGCGTTCACGCGGAACATTCTCGGGACGCGGGAGCGCAAAACCAGCTCGGGCGGCAGCTCGTCGTAATCTAGGGATCGATGCCCGTCGCGCGGCCGGCGAGACCGGCGAGCAGGATAAGGCTCGCCGAGTAGTAGTCGTCCTTGTCATCGATCTGCGGCATCGGCACGGCCTTGCCGTGGAGCCGCGCGCGGACCAGATCGATGATCGCCTGAAACCCGCTCGGCGCGGCAAACGGCGCGACCGCGCCACTGGTCACATCGACCCAAGCCGGGACGGGTTTGTCGGCAAATTCGTCCCAGAATCGCATTTCGTCCACGAGGCGCCGGTTCGTCGCCTCGTATCCCCAGATCAGGTAGAGCGGGATGCGGATCGCGTCATAGCCGAAGCGCGGCGGCAGCGCCGCGGCCGGGGCAACCTTTCCGGTCTTGTCGATCGTCACCCAATCCGCGGGCAGGTCCCATTCGCCAAAGCGCGCCTTCGCCAAGAGGCGCAGCCCGTCGATGCGCAGCCGCGCCCATTTCGGCGAGGGATCGAGACGCGGGAATACCCTGAGCGCCGGATAGACATAGTAGGACGGGTTGACGAGGACGCTGCCGTCCTTGCGGGTAAACCCGTCAAGGCCCGGCAGCAACACCAGCCCACCGGCGGCCGGCGTGATCAGCTTCTGGCGAATATCGACGACGATACGGCGTGCGTCTTTGGCATAGGCCGCGTTGTGCCAGCGCCACGCGGCGCGGGCCAGCGCCCAGGCGATCAGCGTATCGCCATCGGTGGCGTTGTTGGTATCGGCGATCGGGTTCTGGGCGCTTGGGTCCCAGCGCCATGAAAACAGTCCGTCACCTGGCCGCCGCAGCTTGTCGCGCGTCCAATTCCAGACGCGGTCGAAGGCGGCGCGGTCGTCGAAATTCTCGGCGAACAGCATCGCCCAGCCCTGGCCTTCGGTATGGCTGACACCCTTGTTGGCGGTATCGAGGACACGTCCGTCGGCATCGATAAAGCGGTCGCGGTAGGTGAGCCATTCGTCGGCTAGCGACGCGCTCTGCGCCTGCGCGATCGCCGGAGCCAGCAAAACAGCCGTCAGAGCAACAATCAGGACAGCGACAAACGCTCGCATCGAACCGCTGCGGGAAGAAACCCTATGGGAACGAATTGCGCGGGCGGCCTATTCTGGACGGCCGTAGCGGAAGTTCAACAGCGCCCCGGTTCCTTGCGGCTGCCCAACCAGACGAGCGGTGAAGGACGGGTCTCCGCCCTGCTCGCCAAGCCAGCCCGTGTACAAACCTTCGAGGATCGGCACCAGCCAACTGCGCCGGTTCTCGTCCTGCGGCACCAGCGGGAAGGCGCCATGGGTGATCTCGATGAAATTGTCGTTCTCGCGCAGGCGCATCCAGCCCCAGTCGATCCCTTCGAGGACGCTGTTGATGTCGTCCTCAAGCTCCTCGAGGCTGGCGCAATGGCGCAGCGGCAAAAGCCTGGCCATCTTGTGGCCCAGCGCTCCGAGGAATTGGTTGGCCTCGCCGGCGTCGACGCGCTCCTCGAATTCGGCAAACATCGCCGCCATGAAATGGACCCATTGCCGCGAGCATTGCTGCCGAGCGTAATAATGGAGGGAGATCAGTTCTTCGTCCAAGGCCGGGCTAGCCATCAGCGCCTCCTTCGCGCACAAAGAGATAACGCGCGGCGCGGCATCAATACCAGCGCTATTTTACAGGGTTGCTTGTCGCCAGCGTCGCGGCCCACTGCTCGTCCGAAGCCGCCACCGGCTCCTCGATCATCCGCTCGGGAATCTCCCAGACAATCGCCCGGGGCGGGGTTTTCTGGAATTCGGGCTTGGCAAAATAGGTGATCGCGGCATTGGCCACCCCACCGTTATCTTCGGCGTGGTTCTCAACCGGGGAGCCAAGCGCCAGCGAGAGGAACGGCACGAAATTGGCCCGGCGCGAGAATGAGGTGCCGATCACCGCGAGCTCCGGTGCCGGCGTCTCGTCGAGAAGCCCGACATTGGCGGCCGCGGACTCGGCGATCACGGTCGGCGCTTCCTGGTCGCCGTGCGGGCGCAGCGGGTACGGCACGTTGTCGAGCCCGGCGAGCCGAATCAGATCGCCGACCCGTTCGTGCTCCGGATCCGAGGTGACCTCGAACTCGGCCTTTTGCGTCGGCGCAAGGCCCGCCGCCTTCACCCCCGCGGCGATCGCGGCGGCGGCGGTCTTGGCGCCGCGTTCGTTCCAATGCGTGTCGGTACGGTAATAGCGGTCGCCGCCCTCCGCGTTCATCGGCCCCAGCAGATCGACGACATCGATCCCAGCGGATTTGAGGCGGGTCTCGAAATCGCCGAGCCGGCCGGCGATCGCCGGCGGCCGCTCGACGCCGCACAAATCGGCCGATTGGACGCGCGACTTGTCGGGCACCGGTGCGACCACCAACCCGATGTTGCGGCTCTTCAGATAGGCCGCGACCTCCTCGACCATGCGGATATGTTTCGCGGCGTTGCCGAGGCGGTCATGGTTCAGCGCCAGCTCGTCGGTGAGAAACAGCCAGTTGTCGCAGCCGCGTCTCACCCGCGCACCGAGATCGCCGGTGAGCATGTACGACGTCACCCGGTCGAAGGTCACCAGTGGCGTTTCAAGCGGGCTGGCGTGCTGCAGGAAGTCGCCGACCGCATTCGTGGTCCTGCCGTCGACGGCTGCCGACCACGTGATGTCCTTGGCCGGCAGTCCGGCGCGCTTGAAAACGAGCGTATAGAGGCTGGTCGCCAGCCCGATGGCGAGGATCGCCAGCAGCGCCGCGCCGGGCAGCATCAAAGGACGGATCCGCAACGGCATCGCCCCGACGAATGACCCCCTGCCCGGCGAACCGGTTGGCGCAAGCGGATCGACCGGGATTGTCATCGCCCCGCCTTAAAACTGAAAATACAGGAAGGGCACTGTTTGGTGGCCCATCATCACCGCGATCGCGTAAAGGAAGAGGGCGATCGGCCACAACGCTTCCCACCACTCGCCGGTATTCTCGAAGCGCGGGAAGAATCGGACCTTCACCGCCGGCCAGAACACCACCGCCGCGGCGATGCCCATCCACAGCCAAAGCAGCGGCCGCATCACCAGGATCATCTGATCGCTCATCGCGAAGCCGTTGAGGCCGACCTGGCCCGACAGCATCGCCACCGTGCCGTCCCAGCTCGTCGCGCGGAACGGCGTCCAGGCGAACAGCACCGTCAGCAAGGTCAGCGGATAGGACAGCGCGCTCGGCCACCACAATCGGCGTTGGCCCCAGAACCGGGCGATGGCCAACGCGACGCCGTGGATGACGCCCCACAGCAGGAACGACCAGCTCGCGCCGTGCCACAGCCCGCCGATCGCCATCGTCAGGAACAGATTGGTGTAGGTGCGCACGTCGCCGTGGCGGTTGCCGCCCAGCGAAATGTAGAGATAATCGCGCAGCCAGGTCGACAGGCTGATATGCCAACGCCGCCAGAAATCCTGGATGGTCACCGCCAGGTAGGGGTCGCGGAAGTTTTCGGGGTACTTGAACCCGAGCATGCGGCCGAGGCCGATCGCCATCGCGCTGTAGCCGGCGAAGTCGAAGAAGATCTGGAACGCGAAGCAGACATTGCCAAGCCAGGCGTCGACAAAGGTCGGGTGCGCGAGGCCGAATGCCGCTTCGACCACCGGCGCCAGCGTATCGGCGATCAGCACCTTGACCGCAAAGCCGAGCATGAAGCGGCGCGCGCCGATCGACATGTCCTCGAAGGTGAGCTGCCGCTCGATGAGCGCCTTGTCGACCCAGGAATAGCGGATGATCGGGCCGGCGATCAGATGCGGGAACATGTCGAGGTAGGCGGCGAAGCTGACAAAGCTCGGTTCGGCCATGACCGTGCGGCGGCGCACGTCGATCAGATATGACACCGACTGCAGCACCGTGAACGACAGCGCGATCGGCAGGATTACATTGCTCCACGGGATCGGCCCCAGCGCCAGCGCCTGCAGTGCGCCGCTTGCCGTGTGCACCAGGAGATTGGCGTATTTGAACCAGCAGAGGCAGCCGACGATCGCGACGATGCCGCCGGCCAGCATAAGCCGCTCGCGGCGGTCGTCAGCGCGTTGCGTGGCGCGCTCGATCTCGCGGCCGAGAAACCAGGCGATAAAGGTGATGCCGACGATCAGCAGCAGGAAGACCGGCTTCCACCAAGCGTAGAACATCCAGCTGCCAAGGCACAGCGTCGCATTCCGCGCGCTGCCTGGCGTCGCCACATACGCGATGAAGAACAGCGGCAGAAACAGCGCCAGAAATTCGATCGACGAGAAGACCATGGGACGCCGCGCCGATGTTTAGGGCCGGAACGGCGCCTGCTCGTCGCGCTGCGCGACAACCTGCGGACCCGGTTGGCCGGCGACGAGAAAGACGCTGTAGCGGTCGCCGGCATTGAGCTGGCCGAGCTTTGCCGGCACGGTCTGCGCCGGGTCGCCGCAAGCAACGCCGAGCGCGACATCCACCGGATTGACCAGTCGCCGGCCGAGCGCCCCCGGCACGATATCGGAGATGACCGGTTGATGATTTTCACCCGCGACGAGCTGCGCCTTGGCGCAGTTCTTGTCGGCGTTGAAGAGCGCGAGCGAGGATTTGAGCGCATTGAAATCGCTCGGTGTTTCACGGAAGACGCTGAGCGCGATGCCGGCGCCGTCGGCGGTCACCGCGACGGTGACGAACTCGTTGGCGGCGAGGGTCACGTTGATCGGCTTGGTCGCCTCGCCGAGCTGCGCCGAGCCGGTGAGTGCCGCACCCGGCGTGACGGGATCGAACTCGCCGACGCGATGGGCATCATCCGCCGGGATCACGATCTTCGCCGCCGGCGAGACGATGGTTACCTCGCCGGGCGCCAGATTGACAAAGCGCAGATAGGCGACGCCATTCGGCGGGCCGCTTGGGTAGAGCCGCCCTTCCGCCGCGCTGGCGTGTCCCGGCTGTGCTGCGGCGATCGCCGCGATCAGTGCGAGGCCGTTGAGCATGCGGAGGGCGAACCGGATCGCGGTGGCGTTCACGGCTTTCTCGCCAGCTGCATCTGCGGCACCATTTGGTCGAGCGCGGCCGCGATATCCGAGCCCCAGGCCCGGTAGCCCAAGTTCGTCAGATGTTGCCCGTCAATCGTCGGCCACTCGCCCGGCTTCGAGAATTGCGTCGAATCGATAAACTTGCACGGCGCGACCGCGGTCGACAGGAATTCGGACATCTCCTTCACGCGATCGAAGGTCTTGTGATACGTGGTGCCTTCGCTGCCCCAGGGCGGTCCGACCCAGACGCAGGGAATGTCCTTCGCGGCGATGCGGCTGGTCAGCGCATGCACCTGTTGATAGACCCAGGCTTGCGGGAAAGCCTTTTGGCCGTAGCCGGCCATCGTGTCGCCCATCTCGACGAGCACAAGGTTGGGGTGCACCCGGTCGATGACCGCGTCGATCTGATAGGTCGGGCTGCCGGGGAGGCGGTTGATCTGCGGCGCCGCCTTGCCGATGCGCTCAGCCTTGCCGCAGGAAACCGTAGTCGGGTAGACCCAATCGCCGGCATTGGCGCCGCACATGCCGAACGTGTCGACCTGAGCCCCCTGGGCGAGCAGATCGTCGTGCAGCGTGGTGATCAAATAATCGCGGGTCACCATGTGGCTGTCGCCGATCATCAATATCGTCAATCCCGCCAGAAGCGCATTCATAGCCGGCAATTCTCCTCAAACCTCGGACCCCTGCTGGGTCGCGTGGGGTAACCTATTCCCCCGCGGCGGTAAAGTAAGCGCCCCTCGCCTAAGTCATGGTTAACACCCTGGATTTCCGCCTCGGGCACAAAGCCACCGGAGTCATCGCAGGACTTGGCGACGGCGATTTGGTAATGCAATCAGATCGATGAGCACTCAGCGTTGCGAGAGGATTTCGTGGGAGAGCCGCGCCGTCGCATCGGCAATGTCGGCGCCCCAGATGCGGTAGCTCTCGGGCGTCAGGTGCTCGCCGTCATACGTCGTCCACTCCCCGGGCTGGGAGAACTGCAGCGAGTCGACATAGCGGCAGGGATAGACATTTTGCGACAGATACGCCGACAGTTCCTGCACGCGCGCGAAGGTTTTGTTCGACGTGCCGCCCTCCGAGCCCCACGGCGGGCCCACCCAGATGCAGGGCAGATGGCGCGCTTCGACCGGCTTCAGCATCTCCTGTATCTCGAAGGATATCCAGTCCTTGGGCAGCGCCGGAAGCGTGCCATAGCCGCCCATGTTGTCGCCGAGCTCGACGATCAACAAATTGGGGTGGTGCTCGTCGATGAGCTTTTCAAGCGACCAGGTCTTGACCTTGGGGCTGGTGTCGACGATCGGCAGATCGGTGTTGTGGCGCTCGCCGCGGCCGCACGGCAGCTCGGTCTCTTTTACCCAGTCATCCGGCTGCGAACCGCAAACGCCATACGAATCGACAGTCGCGCCCAGATTGACCAAGTCAGCCTGTAGAGAACTTAAAAGAAAATCCTTGTTCGCCAGATGGCTGTCGCCAATCACCAAGACGACCAGTCCCGCGAGGGCGGCGTTGAGCACAGATCGATCCTTTTCTGCAGGGCGACGACAGCGACCGGATGCTGGAGCTTATGACAGACGGGCGATTAAGAAGCGGTTAGAACGATCCCTGGCCAAGCGATCCGCGGTCATTTGGCGCGGCCAGTGCCGGCTACTTGAGCTGGCCCTGCTGCTTCAGGCTGACCACGGCATTGGCGATATCGTCACCCCACGCCTTGTAGCCCGTCGACGTCAGATGCTGGCCATCGGTTGTCGGCCACTGGCGCGGGTTGGTCTCGAATCTGAGGGAGTCGACATAGACACAGGGCGCGACCGACTGCGACAGGAACTGCGACAAGTCGCGCACGCGGTCGTCAGCCTTGTGGTAGGGCGAATTGGCCTCGCCATAGACCGGACCGACCCAAACGCAGGACGCGCCGGATGCATGGATTCGCATCGCCAGCGCGTGCGTCTGATCGTAAATCCACGCCTTCGGCAGTGACGGCGAGCCATAGCCGCCCATCGCGTCCGCCGCTTCGACGATCACCAGATTGGGGTGGTGCTTGGCGAGCAGATCGTTGATCTGCCAAGTGTATTCCTGCTTCCCGTTGGTCGCCTGCGTGGGATTGTTGCCGTGCCGTTCGCCGGTGCCGCACGATACGGTCGTCCTTTCGAGCCACGCATCGGGGCTGGCGCCGCACATGCCGTAGCTGTCGACTTGCGCCCCCTGCGCCAGAAGCGCGTCATGCAGCGACGAAATCAGATAGCTCGGCCCGGCCATATGGCTGTCGCCCAGGACCAGGATCACCATTCCGGCAAGCGCCCCGTTCATCGTTCCTCCTGCGCACCGAGTGTAGCCACGTCTCGATATGCCGTGCCGGCGTCGAAAAATAATTAACGCGGGTGGCCGCGCAAGCGAACAATTGCCCCAGTGAGGTCCGGCTCGATTGCCGGTAGGCCGGCTGCGACAAAATGCTTTCGGCCGAAGCCGAGCCCCCGAGCAGCGCGCTACAGGTGGCTCATCGGCATGTCGCGTGCCGCGATCGACTCCGGATCGTTCTTGATCGCCACCGGCGCAAACCAGTCGAAGGTCTTGCGCAGATAAACCTGAACGATGCCTTCCGTGTACGCTTCGCCGTTGTTCAGGCTTCCCGCGGCCCCAACGGTGAGCGTCGGATCGATCGCGTATTCAACCTGGCCTTTGAGGTTGTAGCCGAACCCGGTCGAATGGATGCCGGGGAGAAAGGCGTTGAAGGGTGTGGAGGCTTCGAGGACCGCCTGAGCGTTCGGATTGATGGGGAAGGTCGGGCTCGAATTCTCGTTGAAATGCTGCACGCCAACCGTCGCCGACGCGAGATAGCTCCATGGCCCATTGTGACCGGTGAACTCGACCGGGAAGCCCAGCCCCTCGAAATCCTGCGGGCTGAAATAGCCGCCCTGGCCGTAGCTGAACCCGTTCAGGTTCTTGTCGTAGCCAGTGTAGTAAAGCGACACGCCGACCCTGAGCGCCCAGTCATCCGTCTTCAACGGCCGGAAATAGGCGCCGACCAGGGCGTCGACCGCGGTATTGCGGGCGACATTGGTGCCGTCGAGCCAGGAATACCCGGCGCTGGCGTATGCGCCGACCGACTGGTTGTCGTAAAAAACCGACACGTGCGGGCCGGTCCGCACTACACCGCCCCACAGCGTGTTGGTGCCGAGGGCGCCCGGCGCCACGGTGTTCGCGAGCGAGAAGTTCGTGCGGGTGCCGGCATAGGAGAGCACGCTGTCGGTCACCGCCTGCCGCTGCCCCTCGATGCGCAGGCTCAGCGTGCCGTCGAGGAATTTCGGCAGATAGGCAACGTCGCCGATCAGGTTGGTCACCGGGAAGCCCAGCGGTGTGGTGCCCAGTTGGCCGTAGAAATCCTGGAACGTGTAGCTGCCGGAAATACCGACGCCGCTGGCATGCTGGTCGCCTGCGGAAATCGCGCCCAGCCCGATCGGATAGGTCAGCGGGTTGGCGCCAAACTGGCCGAGATTGCCGTTGGCCGGCGTTCCGGCTTCGAGATAGACCGGGATGACGTCGATGCGCGCGGTCCCGGTGTACCACGGCGAGAACGCCGCCTCGACCGGCACGCCGAATTCATCGAGCCTACTGGTTCCTTCCGTGCCGTTGCGGGTTCGGTAACCGAAGCCGGCGATCAGCGACGGATTGGCTGCCGTCTCGAGCCGCATCAGATCGCGGTCGATGTCCATTTCCAGCGTATCGGTGACCGAATATGGCTTCAGCGACCCAAGCGGCTGGTAACCGGCGATCGGAGGCGGCGCTTCGAGCTCCACCTGCGCGACCTGCACCGCCTGGGCGGTCATGCCGAGATCGTTCGATCCGACCGAAGCCGCGACCTGCGGCGGGGTATCGCTGTCGGAGACGGTGGTTTGCGGCAGCGACGCAACCTGGACCGCGCGCGCCGCCTCGGCCAGCTTGGGGCCGGGAATAATGTGCAGCGGCGGCGCTGCGGGTGGGGAGATGGGTGCCGCGGGGTTGTTGGCCGGGTTGACATCGTCGCCGTCTACCGAAGCGACGAGCCTTGGAGCCGAAGCCCTCGGCGGCGGCACGGCGGCCGGTGGAGCAGGAACATCGGCGAGCGTGACGGTCGCCGGCTTTGCCGCCGGCGCCGCGGAAGAAGTCGCCGTCGGTTGTCCGAGCGCGGCGGCGAGCTCTGCCGCGCGCGTATCGCCAGGCGCAAGCTGGCGCAACCGGCCAAAGAATTGCTCGGCGCCGATGCGGTCGCCCCGCTGCAGCGCCAGCATGCCCCGTTGGTACAGCGCATCCGGCTGGTCGGGGTTGAGGGCAAGCACCTTGTCGAGGATTTCGCCGACGACATCGGGGCGATGCTGCTCGCGCCAGTAATTCGCCTGCGCGAGCATCGCCTGCTCGCTGGGATCGGTGGCAAGGGCAACCCCCGCCGGCAAGGCGACGGACAGCAGCAGCCCCATGGCGAGCGAACCGGCAGAGCGTCTCATAGCGTCACCGCCGTCAATTGCGTTGGCAGGATCGCCTGCGATCTGCGGAACGGGTTGGGCGGAAGCGTCGCCGGCGAAACGCCTGGCGTGAGCGGCGTCGGCGCCCCCTGAGTGGTGGCGCTGGTCGCCTGATCCGGGTTCTGCTGCAGGTTCAGCGTGCGCGCCTGGCGCAGCGCTTCGATGGCTGCGCCATTGAGGCCTTCCGCCTGATCGACCTGCGCCTGCAGATAATAGAGCCAGGGATTTTGAGGATCGGCCTGCATGCCCTTTTTGATGTAGTCGTTGGCCGCGCTGTACTCGTGCGCGAGGATCGCCCCCGAGATCACGCCACGTAGGACCTGCATATTATCCGAATCCTGGTCATACGCCTTCTTGAATTCTTCCATCGCCTCAGTTGAGCGTCCCCCCGACGCGTAAATCCGTCCAGCGCACAGCAGCAGGTCCGTATTGTCGGGATTGTCGTTAAGATATTGTGAAATCTTGTCCCATGCGCCGGCGTAGTCGCCCCGGTCGCGCAGCTTATCCGCTTCGCGCACCGCCAGCGTGATGTATACCGGCGTCAGGTCCTCACGGTTCGAACTGTTGACAAGCCCGCTGGCCGTGATCTGCGCCAAGACTTGCGCCGCCTCGTCGTCGTGGCCGCCCTTCAGCATCAGCAACATCGCGTAGTCGGCGCCGGCCTTCACCGATTGCGGACCGCCTTTCGCGTAAACGGCGCGGGTTATCTCGATGGCCGTATCGGGATCGTTCAGATCCTTCATGATGACGAAAGGCGCCTGGCGCTTTTCGTCGGTCTGCACCTCGGGATCGGTATAGAGCCGGACAAGCACAGCCTTGGCGCCGGCGATATCGCCGCTCTTGGCCATCTGCTTGGCTCTCTCGATGGTGCCGCGCACGTAGATGCGGTCACGGAAGTTCTTGATGTCTTCAGTGCGTTGCGCCGGCGGGATGCTGTTGATCAGATCGAGCGCCCGCACCCAGTGGTCCTGCTGAACGTCGAACATCGCCGCGACCATGATGCTGATCGGGGTGTCGCCGGACGCCCGCGGATCGACCACCGCGTAGGCCTTCTGCATGTTGTTTTCGCCGGCCAAGAACCGGGCATAGTCGAGGCGGATCCACGGCTCCCGGGGATCGAGCGCGATCGCCTGCTGGAACTTGGCGTCGGCCGTCGCATTGTCGCCATTCGCCGAGGCGGCCTTAGCCTCTTCGCGCAGCTTCACGGCCGGGCCGCCGCCACCGGAGGCCATAGCCTTCTCGAAGCGCGCGCGTTCGGCTGGGCCCATCCGGCTCTTCATCTGATCGAGCTCGGCGGTCTTGTTCTGCGCTTGCAGCGCATTCGCCAGCCCCATCTGCGCGTCCGGGTTGCCCGGGCGCAGCCGCAAGACCTCGCGATAGGTGCCTTCCGCCGCCGCCGCCTGACCCGCCTTGGTCTCGATATCGCCGAGCACCATCAGCGCGCCCCATTCATCGCCGCGGGGATGCGCCAAGAGCGGCCCCAATATCGCTCGCGCCTGCGCATAGTTTTTCGCGGCGGCGGCGCGTTTGGCCTCGTCGACCCGGCCCCAGAAGATCACGCTGTCGAGCGCCGGGCCGATCGATCGGCGCTGCTCGGGCGCCTGCTTCAGCGCGCGTTCCAGGTAGTCGCGCGCCTCGCCGAAGCGCTGCTGGCGCTGGCGCAAGAGACCCATTCCGGCCAAGGCTTGCGCATCGTTGGGATTGGCTCTCAGCTCGGCGCGAAACTCCTTCTCGGCCTCAGCCAGCCTTCCCCGCTTGAGGTCGACATACCCTTGCGACCCCCCCTCACCGGCAGGCTGGTTCTTGAGGTCGGCCAGCAGTTGCTGGACATCCGTGTCGTTGGGATATTGCGCAAGATATTGCTGAAACGCCTGCCTCGCGTAGGGAGCGCCGCCGAGCCAGCTCAGGGTCTGCTTCCAGGCCTGGACCGCCTGGGCGCCGACGATCGGGTTCTTGCTCAACTGGACGAGGATCGCGATCCCCTGCTTTCGCGTCTGTTCGCGATAGGTGTAGATCTCGCCGAGCGACAGCCTGAGCTGCGGGTCATTGGGCGACGCCTGGACCAGGCGCTCCATTCCCTGCCGCGCTTCGTCCCAGCCCTCCGGCGTTCCGGCCAGCGTCATGTAATACTCGACACCGTAGCCGGGCGGTGGCGGACCGCGGAAAATCTCCTTGTATTTCTGGACCGCCTCCTCGGTTTGGCCGGATTGCGCCAAGCGGCGGGCCTCGTTGATGTCGCTCGATCCGATCTTGCCGGTGCGGATCGCCGATTGCAGGTCGGCGATGTGCGAATCATTGGGCGAGACCTGCTGCAGCTTGGCCAGATAACGCTGCGCGTCGGCCGGCTTGTTCTGCTGCATCGAGAGCATGCCGTACTGGAACAGCGCGTCGGGGTTGTTGGGATCGATCGCCAGCACTTGGTTGAGCGCTTCGGCGGCCAGGTCGGGACGATCCTTGAGTCGCCAGAAGTTGGCTTTTTCGAGCAGCACCTGCTCGGCGTTCGGTGGCCCGGGGGGTGGCAATTCCGCAGCCGGTTGCTGGCCTGGCTGCGTCGTCTGCGGCTTGGCGCCCTGCGTTTGCGCCGCTTGAGGCCGAGCGGCTGACGGCTGAGCGGCTTGTCCCTGCGGCTGAGCCGCCGGCGGCGGCGCCTGTTGCGGCGGAGCGCTTTGCTGCTGCGCCAGCGCCGGGGTCAGCCCTACAAAAGCCAGCCCTGCGGACGCTACAACGGCGAGGGTGGCAGCGCGGGCGCTACGCGCCACTCCGCCATCTCGCAACAGGCTCGGCCCAACCACGCACCACATTCGCCGATCCGCCCGCCTGCTCAATTCACCGGCCTGCCGCCCAACCGTCCGGTTGCCAGCCGGCGCAATAGCCAGTAAGCGACCAGCGCGATGATCAACACGCCCAACAGCGTGAACAGGATCAAAATCAGCGGCGAGTTGCCCAGCCACCAGCGCAGCTTGGTCAACGTCGGCAGATGCCCGACCGAATATTCATCGCCGATGCGGAAGCTCGCGACCCGGCCCGAGCCGGCGATCATCAAATCACCCTGGATCAGCGGGTTGAGCTCGCGGTTGCGGAACGTCCGGATCACGGTCAGCAGCTGGTCCGGGCTCGACCCGGTGATGATCACCGCGCTTCGGCCCGAGTGCAGCGGCGACTGGAGGCCGATCATCGCCGCCAGATTATCGCCCTGCGAGACGAGCAGTTGGTCAACCCGCTGGCGCTCCGCTTGCGCGTTCGGATCGAGCACCGTGTAGACGCGATCGAGCGCCGAGGTCATGCCGACACGCAAATGCCCGCCCTCGACGCGCAGCTTGCTGTTTTGCGCCCAGCGCGAGATGAGCGGCTGGTGCGCGAGCGAGCCGATGACCAAAAGGTCTTTGTCGGCGACCTGGTCGACCCCGTTTGCGGTCACGACGGTGGCATGCACTGCGGGAAAGCCGGTCGAGTCGCCCATCATGCCCATCAGCTCGAGATACGCCTCGATATCCTGCGGCGTAAGCTGGTCGGGCATCACGACGGCCGTCTCGGAGAGGTCGGCCATCCTTGTGTACGGGTAGCCGGAATTGGCGAAGAACGCCAAGTTCGGCAGCGAGGCGAAGCGCTCGGTCTTCGACAGGTCGATCGTCGAATCGGGGTCGATCGACTCCTGGATGTTGTTCGGCAGGACGTCCTGGCACTCGCCGATCTTGACCGGCCGCAGGTCGTAATAGAACTGCAGCTGGTTCTGCCCGAAGACGTAATAGGGTGGCACCCGCACCGTCTGCTCGTTCATCACGAAGTCGGGCGATACGATGTCCTTGACCTGCTGGACGACCCCTTCCTTCGTCAGCGGCAGACTGCGCAGGTAAGAGTTGTTGATCGACACGTCGAGCCGCGACTCGGGGAAATTCATCCAGGTGCCCGCCGGATAGCGGTAGCGGATGTCGAGCGGGATGCCGGTATTGCCCCACACGAAAAGGTCGGGGGCGGTGCGGAAATTCAGCGTCAACAGTCCGGGCACCAGGCCGGTGCCTTGCAGATCCGTCGGCTGCACCAGCTCGCCGAAATGTACCGGCCGGTCGATCGGGACCCAGCGCGGCGCATCGTAAGGTTTGCGGGCCGGAATGTCGGGAGCGCCGACGACCTGCGTCTCGCCGCTGAGCGCGCGCGCCCCCAGGGTCAGCGTATCGGCGGCCGCGGCAAGCTCCTTGGCGTCGCGTCCCATGACCAGCAGCAGCTTGGCCTCGGAATTGTTCGGGTTCGTCACCACGGCAATCGTCGGACCGGTGATGTCGGGCAGCGTGATCCCGGCCGGCTTTTCGGCATTGGTGGCGAACACCACCGCGTTGTTGGTGGGGATCGTGTCGAGGCTCGTCGGGAACGTCGCCCCCTTGTACGAGGCGAGCCCGCCAAACCAGGACGCGACGGTGCCGGCCGCCTGCAAGGTCGAGGTGGAGACCTTCGAGGCGAAGACAAACGGCAGGGTCAGCCCCTGCATGTCCTTGGAATCGTAGAACGGCGCCGGGAGTTGCGACAGATCGTTGGGCAGCAGCAGTTTTTGCAGTTGCGTCGTGATCTGGGTCGTGTTGCTCAACACCAGCCACAAGCTCGAGTGCAGCGGGTCTTCGCAGCCCAGCGTGTAGTGGCCGATAAAGCGGAACAGGATGCGGTTATCCGGCTGGATCAGCACCGGGTTGATCGGCAGCTCGGCCGTATCGCCGGACGACTTGTCCTTGGGCAGCGGGATGTTGCCGACGACCTCACCATTGAGCAGCACCGTCAGATGGCTGAGCTCGGGGATCAGGGCCGGCGAATAGGCGAATGTCAGGTCGATCTTGCCCCCCGTCACCGTTTCGTCGCGGCGCACGGTGAACGGCAGGCTGCCTTCGCCCTGCACACCGATGAGCCGGATCGGCGAGTTGGCGCCCAGATCTTTTAGGGTCAGCTCTTGGGTGCGCACGCTCCCGAGCCCCGGGGCGTTCGCCGTTGCCGGCGCTGCCGCCGGCCCGGGAAGGCCCGGGTTGTTGCTTGGCGTCGTGCTCTGCGCCGCCGTTCCGGCCGGCCCGGGCTGCGTGCCCGCCGGCGCCGGCAACGGTACTTGCGCGCCTTGCGGCGGCGGCGCGGCCGCACCGGTCAGCGGCCCCGGCCCCATCTGCCCGACACCCGCCGAGGGCGGGGCGGAAGGCGACGTTGGCATATTGGTCGGCGCCGCGTTGGTCTGGGCCGAGGCGGTGCCGCCGAACGCCAGCGCGCCAAGCCCCAATCCGATAGCGAGCAACAGGCTCGGCGCCACGCGCTCGCGCTGACGCTCGCGTGCTGGAGCCGGCGCTGCGGGTCGCAAACCACGCGGCGCGAACAAACCGCCGATGCTGCCGAGAATTTCCCGAACCGAACGCAGCGGCCGATCCACCGGATGCTCCTCCCAGTCGAGCCACGCATCGGCGCGGCACAGAACCACCCGGACGAGGTCGCGCTGCTGACGCAGCGTCAATTCTTCGAAGGCCACGCGCAGTGTCTCCCCATCCCACCCGACAACCCGCCCCGGCAATACCGCGGTTCGGTCGCCGATCGGCAACTCGATCTGCACCATATCGCCGAGCTCTACCCCTGACGGACGCGCTGCAGCGAACATGCCACCGGTCGTTGACAGGTTGCGTGAACGGGTCACCAGCGATTGCCCGTCGGGCAAGTAAATCACGCCCGGCATCTCGAGCCCAAGGCGCACCGAACTGCGCAGCTGCCGGGTTTCGCGGCCCACCGCGACGGCGGCGCCGATCGTCAGCAAGTTGAAGATCGCCCAGGCGACGTTGAGCATCAGCACTTCGCTGTCGATGAAATCGCTCAAAATCCACCGGACGATGCCGATGATCAGCGCGACGACCAGCAACGCGATGATGATCAGGTGCGGGCGGACGATTTTGTAATCGAAATAATCGCGCGGCAGCAGGCCGCCTTTTTCGGTGACGTTGAACTTGCCGCGCTTGGGGTTGACCAATGTCGCCAGCGTCGGACGCAAGATGTACAGCGCGAGCACGCTCTCGTAGATCTCGCCCCAAAACGAGTGGCGATAGCGCGATTGCAGGCGCGAGTTGGTCACCGTCGAATGGATCAAGTGCGGCGCGGCGTAGACGATAACCATAAGCCCGCTCGCCGCGATGATGTTCAGCCGAAACATCAGATAGCAGAGCGGCGCGGTGAGAAACACGAAGCGCGGCAACCCGAAGAAGAAGTGCAGCATCGCGTTCAGGTAGCAGATGCGCTGGCCGAAACGCAGGCCGCGGCCAAAGAGCGGATTGTCGACCCGGAATATCTGCGTCATGCCGCGAGCCCAGCGCATGCGCTGACCGACATGGATGGCCAGACGCTCCGTCGCCAGCCCCGCGGCAAGCGGCAGCCGCAGATAGGCCGAGTTCCAACCCGCGCGGTGGAGGCGCAACGCTGTGTGCGCGTCCTCGGTAACCGTCTGGATGGCGAAACCGCCGATCGACTCGACGGATTCGCGCCGCATCACGGCGCAGGAGCCGCAGAAGAATGCGGCATTCCACAGATCGTTGCCGTCCTGGATCAGCCCATAGAAAAGCTGACCCTCGTTCGGCACCGTCGTTCCGGCGGCGAGGTTTCGCTCGAACGGGTCGGGCGAATAGAAGTGGTGCGGGGTCTGCACCAGCGCCAGGCGCTGATCGCGCAGGAACCAGCCGATCGTTAGCTGGAGGAAGGCGCGGGTCGGCACGTGGTCGCTGTCGAACAGCGCGAGCAGTTCCCCGTCGGTCACCGAGAGCGCGTGATTGAGGTTGCCGGCCTTGGCGTGCAGGTTGTTGTCGCGGGTGATGTAGCCCACGCCGCACGCCTCGGCGAACTCGCGGAACTCCTCGCGACGGCCGTCGTCGAGAATGTAGATCTTGAGCTTTTCGAGCGGATAATCGACCGACAGCGCGCCCAGCACCGTGTTCTGCACCACCGACAGCGGCTCGTTATAGGTCGGGATGAACAGGTCGACGGTCGGCCATTCGGCGATATCGTCGGGCAGCGCCACCGGCGGCCGATGCAAGGGCCACGCCGTCTGGATGTAGCCCAGCATCAGCACCAGCCAGGCGTAGAGCTCGGCGAGGATCAAGCCGATCCCGAGGAACGCCTCGATCTCCGACGGGAATGTCAGCGTTTCCGTGAGCCGCCACCAGATGTATCGGGTGGACACCACGATCGAAAGAGTGATCAGGATCAGCGTCACGCCACGCGACGGCTGGCCGCGAATGACCAGCATCGCGAGGATCGTCAGCACCGCGAACAACGCCTGTGAAACGAGATCGAGCGGCGTGATGACGACGATGCCCAGGAGAAAGACGCCGACAACGATCAATACCGCCACGATCAGGCTATGGCCCGCCATCTCGGATTCGCCGATGCGTCTCAGTCTCCCCAGCATCCCCTGAACCTTCTCCACCAAGCTTATCGACAGAACCCGGTGTTGCCGACCGCAAGCGCAATGACCCGACCGCACCACGCCGTCGGGCGTCCCCCAAAACTGTTACCCTCGTCGTCTCCTCACGCTCGTTACGCCGCACCCCACCCTAACGTGACCGCCCCGCGGGAGGCGTGAGGCCGGGACTATGTCGGGCGCGCTCGCGCGGATCGGGGAGCCGGCTGCGTCCGCCAGAGAGCCGCCCGAATACCGCGTCGAGCGAGCGTTCGTTGCGCTCCTGCCCTTCGCTCGCGGGCGGCGGCGCCTCAGTGGCCACCGGGCCAACCTTCTGATCGTCGTCGCGATAGGCGCCGCCGAGCAGGCCGCCGGTCGGCGCCGGAGCGCTTTCGCTTGATGGCATTTGCGGCGCCGGGGTCGGCGAAGGCGCAGCCGGCAAGGGTGCAGCCGGCATCGGCGACGCGGCGGGTGGCGGTGGCGCCGAGATAAAAGGCGGCCGTTGCCCGGCCTCGTCAACCGGCCCCGTGTGCAAGGACCTCCGTCCTCCGGCGTCGAGCGCGAACGGTCCGGCAGCGCCGGCTTGCTCCGGCGCCGGAGCCATCGGAACGGGGGCGATGATCGCCGGTCCGCGCCCTGCGCCCCCGGCGTCTTCGTGCTGTTCGGGGCTTGCCTCTTCGCGAACCACGGCTCTCGCGGTTTCTTCGGGCGCCGGAACCTGGGGCTCTTCGCGAACCACGACCCGGTCGCTCTCATGCGTTGCGGGCCTTGCTTCCGGCACCATCACGACTCGGGTCTCGGCCTGATCGGGAAATTGGTCCGGGGGATATTCTTCCTTGAGCTGCGTATTTTGGCGCGGCGCAGCGACAGGTTCGTCCTGCGGCACTTGAGCGTTGTCTGCCCGCTGCTGCTGGAGAGTCACCACAGAATCGGTGATTTCTCGGGCTCCCGCGAACTCCCGATAGCGAAGCTCCGGAGTTTGCAGCCAGGAAAACAAATGCTCAACGTCGTCGTCGTGATCCATAATGCTAGCAGTCACCACTTTTCCGCGAGTACCATTTGTCTCGTTGATTGGCCTCTTACGATAGACACTTTGCTTACTGCCGACCAACGGGATTTCATTATATTCGAAACATCTGATGTCGGTGCGGAAGAGACCAATCTTGTAACAAGTTGAAACAACGCCAGGTTGATAGCCTCCCATGCGATTGAGGGACGCTTTGCGCCTGCCCGGCGTCGCCGCGATCGCATCCTAGCACCGTAATTTTGTAAAAAGCTAAGGGATTCTCCCTGCCGAATGGTCGCGCAAACAGGCCCGCGCCGCCGCGTCCAGAATCGCGTCCTGGTCGATACCGTAATAGCGGTAGAGATCGGGCAGATCGCCCGATTGGCCGAAATGATCGACCCCCAGCGGCACCACGGTATGGCGTCCGATACTGCCGAGCCACGACAAGGTTGCCGGGTGGCTGTCCGACACGGTGACGATCGCCGCGTCGGGTCGCAGGAAGCTGAGCAACTGGGCCGCCAGCCCGGATCGACCCGTGGTCGCCGCCGCGCGCCAATCGCGGTGCAGTCGGTCGGGCGAGGTCACGGCGAGGAGGCCCGCGTTGGGCAGATCTTCACGCAGCGCCTCGAACGCCGCGAGCGCCTCGGGCGCCACCGCGCCGCAATAGGCGATCGCCAGCGGACAATCCTCCTCTGGCTTGCGCAGCCAATAGCCGCCGCCGACGATCCCATCCGCCAGCGCCGGGTCGACGGCCCGTTCGGGCTGTTCCACCGGCCGCGTCGAGAGGCGGAAATACACCGATTCGCCGTCCTCTTCCTGGATCTCGCCAAACGCCCAGCGCAACAGCACCGCAAGCTCGTCGGCGAAAGCCGGCTCGAAGGCCAGCAGGCCCGGTTGGGTCAACCCGATCACCGGCTCGGTGACCGATTGGTGGGCGCCACCCTCGGGCGCGAGCGTGATGCCCGACGGGGTCGCCACCAGGATGAACCGCGCATCCTGATAGAGCGCGTAGTTGAGCGCATCGAGGCCGCGCTTGATGAACGGATCGTAGAGCGTCCCGATCGGCAGCAAGCGCCCGCCAAACAGCGGGCCGGCAAGGCCGAGCGCCGCCAGTTGCAGGAACAGATTGTGCTCGGCAATGCCGAGCTCGATGTGCTGCCCCTCGGGCGACATCGCCCAGCGCTGCGCCGAGACGACATTCTCCTCGCGGAAGATGTCCTGCCGCTCGGTCCGGTCGAAAATGCCGCGGCGATTGACCCAGGCGCCAAGGTTGGTCGAGACCGTCACATCGGGCGATGTCGTGACGATTCGCCGCGCCAGCTCGCTGTCGCTGGCGGCGATCCCGCCAAGGATGCGGCCGAACGCCTCCTGCGTCGATTGCCGCCTGGCGCGCGGCGGCGGGATGTCTTCCGGCACCGTGACCCGCTTGCTGTCGATGCGCCGCGTCCGGCTATCGGCAAGCGGCGTCGAGCGCAGAAAGGCGGTCAGCGCCTCGGCTGGAAGATCGAGCCCGGAGAACGGCTCCCACTCCTCGCCCGCCGGCACTCCCATGCCGCGCTGGAACGAGGCCATCTGGTCGGGGTTCATCAGCCCGGCGTGGTTGTCCTTATGCCCGGCGAGCGGCAGGCCATAGCCCTTGATCGTGTAGGCGATAAAGCAGGTCGGGCGGTCGTCGGTGATGCTGTGGAACGCGTCGAGCACCGACTCCATGTCGTGGCCTGCGAGATTGGTCATCAGCGCGTGCAGCGCGTCGTCGTCATGCTCGTCGAGGATCGCGCGGATGCCGGGATAGCGGTTGAGGTCGCGCATCAGGTGCTCGCGCCACCCCTCGCCGCCTTTGTAGACCAGCGCCGAATAGAGCGAATTCGGGCAGGCGTCGATCCATTCGCGCAGATGCGCCCCGTCGGGCTGGGCAAAGGCGGCTTCGAGCTTGCGACCATATTTGAGCGTGAGCACCCGCCAGCCGACCAGTTCGAAGAGCGCGTCGATGCGCCCGAACAACCGGTCGGAGACCACGGCGTCGAGGCTCTGCCGGTTGTAGTCGATCACCCACCAGAGATTGCGGACATCGTGCTTCCAGCCTTCGAGCAGCGCCTCGAAGATGTTGCCCTCGTCGAGTTCGGCGTCGCCGGCGAGCGCGATCATCCGGCCGGGCTCGCTGCCTTCCGGCGCTAGGCCGTGCAGCCGCACGTAGTCCTGCACCAGCGAGGCGAACAAGGTCACCCCGACCCCAAGCCCGACCGAGCCGGTCGAGAAGTCGACGATGCGGTCGCCGTCCTTGCTGCGCGACGGATAGGCCTGGGCGCCGCCGAGCGCGCGAAAGCGTTCGAGCTTGTCGCGGCTCTGGTGTCCGAGCAGGTACTGGATCGCATGAAAGATCGGCGCCGCGTGCGGTTTGACCGCGACCCGGTCCTGCGGGCGCATCACATCGAGATAGAGCGCCGTCATCAACGTCGCCACCGAGGCGCTCGACGCCTGGTGCCCGCCGACCTTGAGCCCGTCGCGGCTCGGCCGGAGGTGGTTGGCGTTGTGGATCATCCAGGTCGAGAGCCACAATATCTTCTTTTCGAGCGCCTGGAGCAGCGCGAGCCGCTCCGCGCCGCCGATAGCACCGGGCATGGCCTCTGCCGTTCGCGTGCGTAGGGTGGTACGATCCGCCATCGATGATTAAATACACTGCCGCGCCCATATCGGCGAGATAGAGCGAAAGCATATGAGCGATACCCCCACCGAAACCGGCGAGCGCACCATCACGCTGACCGCGAGCGCCGCCAAACGCATCGCCTTTCTGCGCGAGCAGGAACAGGTCGGCGACGCCAATCTGCGCATCGCCGTCTCGGGCGGCGGCTGTTCCGGCTTTCAGTACGGCCTCAGCTTCGACGATCAGACAAACCCCGACGACCGCGTCTTCGAGCGCGACGGGGTCGGCATCGTCATCGACGATGTCTCGCTCGACCTGCTCGCCGGCGCCGAGGTCGATTTTGTCGAAGACCTGATGGGCGCCGCGTTCCGCATCAACAACCCCAACGCCGCCTCGTCCTGCGGCTGCGGCAACTCCTTCGCGATCGCCTAGCCGCCCTCGTCATTCCGAGGCGCACAGCGCAGGGCCAACCCGCCAGTCGCCGGACGGCGGCTTGTGCCGCTATTCGGCCCCTGTGGTGAGGGCCGACCCGGGGGGTCACCCCGGCGAGTAGACAGCAAACTTTCGCCGATAACCACGCCAGGGACGAAAGCACTTTAGCTCCCCCTTGGCGGCAAGTTCACTGACCTCTTGAAACTAAAATCGGCCGCGCCTAAATCCGGCTCGCCAGAGGCCCATTTTGGCTCTGGCGACGATCGTTTCCCATGTTGCTCAGCGGAGGACGTGGCAATGACTGTCGAAACTCTTTCCACATTTCCGTCGCCCAACGAGATCGCAAGGCTGACCTTGCGGTCAATGACGCCGCCCGACCAAAGTCGGACGCCTAGTCAAAGGTTCGTGGTTCGAGAGACCGAACCGCGGCCGGAGGAGTCGCCACCGGTTCGGTGGCCTCGGGTTTTCCCGGGCCTCTAGCTCCACCTGTAATCCATCATTGAACTGGTGCCGCTGAGCAGGCTGCTCGGCGCCTTGTGCGCATGAGAAGGGCTCACGGCCCAAAGAGGAGTAAGGCTTATGGCAACCTTCTTCGATCCATTCGACGGCTTGCTCCAATTTCAGCAGGCGCTCGACTCGTTCCGCACGAGCGGTTGGCTCGGTGCCGGCCCCAGTGCTGGCGGCGGCTACCCGCCGATCAACATCTTCCGGAAAGGCGATGATGTGGTCGCCATCGCCGAGGTGCCCGGCATCAGCAAGGCCGATCTGGAGCTCCAGGTGCTCGGCAAAACCGTTCGCATCGCCGGCCGTAAGGCCGTCGAGTACGGCGATAAGGCGAGTCTGCACCGCCGCGAGCGTCTCGCGGGACGTTTCGACCGGGCTTTCACCATTCCGTTCGAGATCGACGCCGATCAAGTGAAGGCGGAATGCCGGGATGGGATGCTGGCGCTCTATCTGCGCCGGGCGGAACGCGACAAACCCAAGTCGATTGCCGTGGCTTGACGCAAGCAAAAGGGAATGGAGGTGAAAATGGCTGCATCTCAAGCGCTTGAGGTTCAGGAGAAAAAGGAGCTGGCCTCGAAGGACGAAAAGACGGTTCCGGCGCGGTACTACGTGCCGCCGACAGACATTTTCGAAACCGAGGACTCCCTGACAGTGGTGATGGAGCTCCCGGGCGTCGAGAAGCAGGCGATCGACGTCAATGTCGAAAACGACGTTCTACGGATCGACGCCCGGATCGACTTCACCAAGTATGAAGGGCTTGAGCCTCTCTACACCGAGTACAACGTTGGTCACTTCGCCCGGTCCTTCACGCTGTCCAACAAGGTGGACCAGCAGCAAATCAGCGCCCAGCTCAATGACGGCGTGCTGACCCTGACGCTCAAGAAGGCAAAGGAGGCCCTGCCGCGACGAATTGCGGTCGGTTGACCGAGAGCACTGGCGGAGGGGCCACGAGTTTGCTCGTGCGGCCCCTCCGAACGGTGTCGCTGTGGAAGAAGGAGAAAACGAGGCCTGCCATGTCGTTCCCCGATCCTCGGGTTGCCAATGTTCGGATTCCGAAAGATGCGTCGCTCGGCGCGACCATGAACAAAATGCGCGTGTGGCTCGATAAGAAGAAGATCCAGCCCGCTCGCTGGGAGGCGATGGCCGACGCTAAAGGGTTCACCATCACGATCGCGTTTCAGCGCGACCATGAGAGCGAACTATTTCGTCAACAATTCGCTGAAAACGAATGATGAGAGTTCACATCAAGCCACGACCTACCGGCGCCTCCCTACGGGCTGCCTCCGGCGCATAGCCGACCTCGCATAGTCGACCGGAAAATTGCCATAATCATATTTTATCGTTGCTGTTTTCGCCTCACCTCGGTGAGGCCGGGACAACCGCGAGGATCATCCATGCCGAGCGAGCCGCCAGGTAAGCTGGCTGTAAATCCGCTGATAAAACAGCGAAGGGAGCGTAAGCCCCGGGGATCGGGGCGGCCGTTTCAAAAAGGGCAATCGGGCAATCCGGCCGGGCGGCCGGCGGGATCGCGCAGCGCCGCGACCCGGCTCGCCGAGGCGATGCTCGCCGACGCCGCGCCCGAGATCACCCGCACCACTTTGCAGCGCGCCTATGCCGGCAATGACAGCCTGCTCAAGGCGGCGTTTCAGAAGGTCACGCCGGCCCGGGCGCGCACCGTCGCGGTTCCGCTGCCCGAGATCGCCACCGTCGCCGATCTCGTCCCGGCGCTCGCCGCGGTCACCCGCGCCGTCGCCGATGGCGAGATCACCCCTTACGAAGCCGGCGAGCTCGCGCGCCTCATCGAGACCACGGTGCGGGTCGGCGAGCTCGCCGATTTCGACCGCCGCCTCGCGGCCTTGGAGCGCCTGGTCGAGGACGCCAAACAGGAGCCGCCTACGGAGTTTGACCATGCTTAGCCGGCTTCAGAAATTCGAGCGCCGTCTCGCCGCGCTTCACGCCGCGTTCGGCGCCTTGTCGGCCGACGACGACAGGGAACGCGCGCGCCGCGAGCATAACGAGCTGCTCGCCGCGATGGCGCGCGCCGGCCTCGAACATGCCGGAATCGATCCCAACGAGGCCGCCACGCTGCGCCATCTCGAAGAGCCGGAGCCGCAACCAAAGCCGTTTGTCCACCCGCTGCGCCGCCTCGCCGAGCGGGAAAAACCGCGTCCGCTGATCGACTTTCTCTACGATATGACGCGCCGCTATCACCAAGGCCCGGCGCCCAATTTGCGCAGCGCCTCGGTGCTGCAGCTCATCGGCTATTACTGCTTTGGCGACGGCTGCCCCCGGGACATGGCGCCCGAGGCCCTGGCGTGATCGCCCCGCCTGGGTCCGCGACTCGTTCGCGGGGCCGGGTGGTTGAACATCGACCGACAACTGCAACCAAGTTGGCGTAGTTAACGTATCGGTCATGTTTATCGTTCCAACCGAAAGGCGATCTTCTATGAACATTATCCTCAAGGGCGCGGCCGTTGTGGCCGTGATGGCATTCGCGACCCCGAGCTTCGCGCAGGTATCCGAGATGTTGAACAGCGCCGAGCTTTGCCGCATCGCGGCGACGCAAGCGCCCCCAGGCACCGCGCCCGTTCCGGGTTATCCTTGCCTGTATCCGTACGCGTGGGCCTATCCGTATTACTACGGGTACCCCTATTTGTACCCCTACGCCGCTCCGACCGCCTACCCCGGCCCGAATGCTGGCACGCCCTTCGCTCCCGCCGAAATCGTCAAAGGGAACGGCGGAAGCTGGCATTGGGAAAACCACGCTTATCAGTGGCACCCCGATCACACCTAATTTCTTCGGCGTTTGGCAGCGCGGGGCATTTTCCCTCGTGCTGCCGTCGGCCCGAATGCGGGTGATTCCGCCCGACGCGCTTAGTCATGCATCGCTGACCAGTTCGCGCCGGTACCCGCTTGCAAAGCCCCGACGTGACCCACCATCGCCATTGCGAGGAGCGACGCGACGAAGCAATCTCCTTCAGCCTTGGCCCCTGACGGCGGGAGATTGCTTCGTCGCCCTGCGGGCTCCTCGCAATGACGACAAAGGGTATGAGCCATGAAAATCGCCAGCTGGAATGTCAATTCGGTCAAGGTCCGGCTGCCGCATTTGATGGATTTCCTCAAGAACGCCCAGCCCGATGTGCTGTGCCTGCAGGAGATCAAGTGCCTCGCCGACGATTTCCCGCGGCTCGAAGTGGCGACCCTCGGCTACAAGGTCCAAGCGCTGGGACAACGCGCCTATAACGGCGTCGCGCTGCTCTCGAAGGAGCCTGCGCGCGACATCGTCTTCGGCCTGCCCGGCGACGACGGCGACGACCACGCACGCTATCTCGAGGCAACCTTTGGCCCGCCGGGTGCGCAGGCGCGGATCGCCTCGATCTATCTGCCCAACGGCAACCCGTCGGGCACCGAGAAATTCACCTACAAGCTCGGCTGGATGGACCGGCTGAATGCCCATGCCGAGGGCCTGCTGCGCCGCGAGATTCCGTTCGTGCTGGCCGGCGATTACAACATCTGCCCGACCGACGACGACGTCTACGACCCGGTCGGGTTCCGCGACGACGCGCTGTGCCGGATCGAGGCGCGGGCGCGGTTCCGCTCGCTGCTCCACCACGGGCTCGTCGACGCCTATCGCGTTTTCCATCGCGAGCCGCACAAATACACCTATTGGGATTACCAGGCCGGGCGCTGGCAGCGCGACGAAGGCTTGCGCATCGACCATCTGCTGCTGTCGCCGCACGCCGCCGACCGAGTGGTCGGCTGCGACATCGACAAGTCGCCGCGCGCCAAGGAGCGCGCCTCCGACCACACGCCGATCTGGTGCGAGCTGGCGGGTTAGCCGTGTTTGGGGGGAGCGGGGCCGGAGCCGAAGCTGGGCCGGAAGGCCCAGCACACTTGATCTAATGCAGCCGCCGCGTCGCCGCTTGGTCGAGGAACGCCGCCGCCTCCGGCTCGATGTCGTCGAAGCGCACGACCGTGTTTCCGGTGATCGTGTCGGTGCGCAGGATTTCGCCCGAAAAGGCGAAGGCGCACGCCAGCCCCGGCAGGGCGATCCAACCCTCGACGGGCCTGCCGACCGGCATGCCTTCGCACACGCCATCGAGATGGACGCCGCCGGTCGAGACGTCGAGCGAGCGAAAAATCTCGCACTCGACGATCACCTCGAACGTCGGCGCCATGTAGCGGCGCTGCCGTCGCAAGTCAGCTCTGTCCAGGTTTTTGGCCACCGCTGTCATGGGCGGACATTCGCCGGACATCGCTCGAAAATCCATCAAATTGATCGTTAATCAGGAGAGGTCGGTCTCCAGGTGTTCAACCTGCGGCTCTATTATTGCAGTCTTGCCGGTCTCGGACTCGACCATCGGGGTCAGCGCGAGCACCCGGTCGCCGGTCTCGAGGCCGGCGAAATCATGGATCAGCGTCAACCTGCCGTCGCGCGCAACGGCGATCGGGATGGCGAGGGGCGGCGGCTCGGTTGCACGCGCGCCTTGCACCCGGTACTCGGCGATCCCCAGCTCCTGGCCGTCGAGCGTGATGCGGCCGCGCGCTCCCGGCATGCGCGCCAGTCCGGCGAAGGCGGGCGCCGCGAGCGCCGCCGCCGAATAGGTCGTGCGGAAATCGAAATGCCGGGCGATCGATGCGGCGAAGCTGGCGTCGGCGATACGCAGCACGATCGGCATGTTCGGGTTGCGGGCGCGCGCACCGAGCGCGATTTCGAGGTTCAGCGTGTCAAAATTGGTCAGCGCCACAAGGCTGTGCGCCGCATCGAGATTGCACAGGTCGAGCGTGTCGTCGCGGCTGGCGTCGCCGGTCAGCAGATCGAAGCCGAGATCGCGCGCCCGTTCGACCATCGCGGCATCCGGCGTCGCCTCGACCACGACGAGCGGTTTGCCAAAGCCGAGCAGCAGCTCGATCACCCCGGCGCCGATGCTGCCCGCGCCGCAAACGACGATATGCCCGCGCCGGCGAATCCGCCGCAACCCCTGCGCCCGCACCCATTGCGCGCGGGTCAGCATCGACGCGGCGATGGCAATAAAAATGCCGGTGAACACCACGCCGGACAGCATCAGCACCATCGCCATGACGACATCGACGACATCCTTGCGGTCGGGCGTGATGTCGCCGTAGCCGGTCGTGGTCATTGTCGACAGCACGAAATAGGCGGCGGTCAGCCAGTCGACATGGAACGTCGCGCGGAAATGCTCCACCCCGACGCAAAAAATCGCGAAGACCGCCGCGGCGAACGACCAGAGATACGGGTTGGCTCGGATGAAGCGCCAGCGGCTGGATCTCGGGGGCGAATGGATGCGGAGATCGGTCGGCGCCTCCTCGCTCTTATCGGGCGCCGGCACCGTTGCCATCAGTTTTTCGACGGTGCCGTAGAGGCACAGCCGGGCATGCCGCGGGATGCGCGCATCGCGGCTGATGGCGGTGTCGCCGTCGACCGCAACCACCCGCGCACCCAGCGCCGCCTCGGCCTCGGCAATACTGCGCCCGGCGACGGCATCCTCGACCGCGATCCGTTCGACAAATCCGGTCAGCGGGCCATCCGGCTCGGGAAATTGCAGGCCGCGAAAGCATGTCGGGTCGAGCGCGGTCGCTGCATAACTTGCCGCCGAATGCCAAGCCAGCGACAGCACCGCGCAGTCCGGCAGGTTTTGCTCGATCTTGTGGGCGAGCGTTCGGTTGAACTGGCGCAGCACGATACGGATGCGCGGATTGGCGTCGCGCGCCAGCAGCGCCGCATGCAGGTTGAGCTGGTCGTCGCGCGACACCGCGATGATCGTTTCGGCCCGGTGCACGCCGGCGCGCTCCAGCGCATCGCCGTGATGCGGCAGGCCGCTGATCAGCCTGGCGCCGATGGCCGCGACCGACTTCGTGAATTCCTCGTTCGCCGGGCCCAGCACCGTTACCTGATGGCCGGGCAATCGCAGGACCTCGGATGCAGTGCTCAACGCCAGAGCATCGTCGCCGAGGACGAGCGTCAACGGCCCGTCGGGGGCGGCGACGCGTCCCCTGCTCACTCGCGGTCGCCAGCGTGCGGCGGATAATGATACGACTGGCCCGCGCTATCCTCGACCCGCCAGCCCTCGCCATCGCGATGCAGCCAGCATGGCCCCACCGGCACTTTGCCGTGCCCGCCCGGGATATCGAGCACATATGTCGGCTGACAGAGTCCGGAGGCGCGGCGACGCAGCTCGCGCATCAATCCCTGTCCTTCGGCAATGTCGCTCCGGAAATGGCTGGTGCCGCGCGCCAGATCGGGATGATGCAGGTAATAGGGCTTGACCCGCATCGCGACGAGCGCGCGGAACAGCTGTTCCAGCACCGCCGCGTCGTCATTGACGCCACGCAGCAGCACGCTTTGCGACAGCACCGGGATACCGGCGCGGACGATACGGCCAACCGCTGCCTTGGCGGCGTCTGTCAGCTCGCGCGGATGGTTGGCATGGATGACGACATAGACCGCCTTCTCCGCCGCCAGCGCCTTGATCAACGCAGCCGTCATCCGCTTTGGATCGACGATCGGCACGCGGCTGTGGAAGCGGATCACCCGGACGTGCTCGATCGCGGTCAGCGCCCCGACGATCGCCGCGATCCGGCGCGGCGTCAGCAGAAGCGGGTCGCCGCCGGTGACAATAACCTCCCAGATTTCCGGCCGCCCGCGGATGTAGCCAAAGGCGCGCTCGAGCGCCGCGCGGCCCAGCACCTTGCCGCGCCCGCCGATCTGCTCGCGGCGGAAGCAATAGCGGCAATAGACCGGACACACGAGGCTCGGTTTCAAGAGCACCCGGTCCGGGTAGCGATGGACGATCCCCGGCACCGGCGACCAGCGCTCGTCGCCGATGGGATCGGCTTGTTCTTGCGGCGACGTGTCGAGCTCCGCTTCGCTCGGGACGAATTGCGCGGCGATCGGATCAGCGGGATCGGCGAGGTCGATGAGCGCCGCGACCTCCTCGGTCAGCGCCACCTGAAACCGCGCCGCGACCCGCTGCAGCTCGCCGAGCCGCTCTGGCGCGACCAGGCCGGCATCGACGAGGTCGCCGGCGCCCAGTGTCACACCGCCCCCAGGCGTTCGTATGCGGCTTTGAGGCGATCGCGGTCGCGGCGGGTGTCGGCTTCGCGCTCGCGCTGTTCTTCGACGATCTCGGGCTTGGCCTTGGCGAGAAAGCCGGGGTTGCCGAGCTTGGCGGCGAATTTGGCGAGATCGGCGTCGAGCCGGCCGATCTCCTTACCGAGCCGCGCTTTTTCCTGACCGAGGTCGACGACGTCATCAAGCGGCAGAATCAGAGTCGCGCCCTCGACAATAACCGAGACGCTGCCGGCGGGTGCCTCGTCGACTTCATCCCAATCACTACTGTCCAGCCGAGCCAGCCTTTCAACGTGATTAAGATTCGAACCAAGCCAGTGCCGCGCATTGGGATCGGCGTCATTCTTGATCTGCAAGTGCACTCGCGCCGCAGCCGGAACGTTCATCTCCGAGCGCACGCCGCGGATCGCCGAAATCGCCGCCACCACCCAATCCATCTCGGCGGCGCTGTCGGGATCATGAAGATCGGGCGGCAAATCCGGCCATGTCGCCGTCAGCAACAGCCCCGCATCCTTGCCGCCGAGCTGCGACCACACCTCCTCGCTCACAAACGGCATGATCGGGTGCAATAGGTGGACGATCTGCGCCAGCACCCAGCCGATCGTCGCCTTCGTCTCGGCCTGCGCCGTCGCGTCGCTGCCCTGCAAAATCGGCTTCGAGAATTCGAGATACCAGTCGCAAAACGTGCCCCAAACAAAGGCGTAAAGCCGGTTGGCCGCGTCATCGAAGCGGTAGGCTTCGAGCGCCTGGGTCACCGCCATCGCGCAGTCGCGAGCGGCGCTGACGATCCAGCGGTTCACCGTCTCCTTGCAGCCGCGCGGCTCGAAGCCGGGGCCGAACGCGGCGCCGTTCATCTCGGCGTAGCGCGCGGCATTCCACAGCTTGGTGACGAAGTTGCGATAGCCCTCGACCCGGCTCTCGGCGAGCTTGATGTCGCGCCCCGGCGCGGCCAGCGCCGACAAGGTAAAGCGCAGCGCGTCGCAGCCGTAGCGGCCGATGAGATCGAGCGGGTCGATGATGTTGCCGCGCGATTTCGACATCTTCTGGCCGCGCTCGTCGCGCACCAGCGCGTGGATGTAGACCGTGCGGAACGGCACCTCTCCCTTGAAATGCAGCCCCATCATCATCATCCGGGCGACCCAGAAGAAGATGATGTCGAACCCGGTCACCAGTACGTCGCCAGGATAGTAGCGCGCGACTTCCGGCGTCAGCTCGGGCCAGCCGAGGGTCGAGAACGGCCACAGCGCCGACGAGAACCAGGTGTCGAGCACGTCATTGTCGCGGCGCAGCGCGACGCCTTCGCCGAACTTGGCTTCGGCCTCGGCGCGGGCCTCCTCTTCGCTCTCGGCGACAAAGACCGTGCCGTCCGGTGCGTACCAGGCCGGGATCCGGTGTCCCCACCACAGCTGTCGCGAGATGCACCACGGCTGGATGTTGCGCATCCATTCGAAGAACGTATTCTCCCATTGCCGCGGCACAAACACGGTCTGCCCGGTCTCCACCGTCTTGATCGCCGGCTTTGCGAGCACCTTGGCGTTGCAGTACCACTGATCGGTGAGCCACGGCTCGATGACGACCCCGGAGCGGTCGTGGTGCGGCACCATCAGCGTGTGGTCGTCGACCTTTTCGATGAGCCCTACGGCTTCGATATCGGCCAGCACCTTCTTGCGCGCCTCAAAACGCAGCAGCCCGCGATAGGCTTCCGGTGCGTTGTCATTGAGCCGTGCGTCCGCATCAAAGATGTTGATCAACTCGAGGCCGTGCCGGCGGCCGACCTCGAAATCGTTAAAATCGTGCGCCGGGGTGATCTTGACCGCGCCCGAGCCCATTTCGGGGTCGGCATATTCGTCGGCGACGATCGGGATCAGCCGGCCGACCAGCGGCAGGCGCACCTTCTTGCCGACGAGATCGGTGAAGCGCGCATCCTCCGGATGCACGGCGACGCCGGTATCGCCGAGCATGGTCTCGGGCCGGGTCGTCGCGACCACAATGTAGCGACCGTCCTCGCCATCGATCGGATAGCGGATGTGCCAGAGCTGGCCTTTGGTCTCGCGGCTGTCGACTTCGAGGTCGGAGATGGTCGTGTGCATCTCCGGGTCCCAATTGACGAGGCGCTTGTCGCGATAGATGAGGCCCTCGCGATAGAGCTGGACAAACACCTTGCGCACCGCGGCGGCGAGACCGGGGTCCATCGTGAAGCGCTCGCGCGGCCAATCGGGCGAAGCGCCGAGCCGGCGCAGTTGATTGACGATCGTGCCGCCGGACTCCGCCTTCCACTCCCAGACGCGCTCGATGAACATCTCGCGGCCAAGGTCGTGCTTGTTGATCTGTTTGTCGGCGAGCTGGTTGGTGACGACGATTTCGGTGGCGATGCCGGCATGATCGGTGCCCGGCTGCCACAGCGCGTCGCGTCCGCGCATCCGCTCGAAGCGGATCAGAATATCCTGCAGCGTGAAGGTCAGCGCGTGGCCCATGTGCAGGCTGCCGGTCACATTCGGCGGCGGCATCATGATCGTATAGGGCCGCTTCGCGCTCTCGGGATCGCAGGCGAACCCGCCCGAGGCTTCCCATGCCGCGTATTGCCGAGGCTCGACCTCGTCCGGCCGATAGGTCTTGTCGAGGGGCATGTCGAACTATGGCGCCGTCGGGCGGATGCCGCTAACCACTCGGGCGATTTCCGCCCGAACCAGCCGCTCGACCAATGCCGGCAGGTTCTCGTCGAGCCAGGCTTGCAGCATCGGGCGCAGCGTCTCGCGCACCAGTGCGTCGAGCGCATCGCCGCCTGCCTCGCCGCGGGAGATGCCGGCGAGCTGCGCGAACGAGGCCGCCACCGCATCCGACGCCGCGTCCGAGACGAGATGCGGTTCCGGCTCCGCCCCCGGCTGGTCACGGCGCGGCGGCACGGGCTCGATGCGGCCGTCAGGCGGGACCGGCACCGGCGCTTCGGGCGATACCACCGCAACCGGTGCGATATGCCGCACCGAGCCGTCATCATTGAGCGCCTCTGTCAGCTCGAGGACGTCGCTGGCCGCGCGCAACCGCGGCGGGAGATGCGTCACCACGTCGCTATCCTCGGCGAGGATGCGACGGATCGAAGCCAGAATTTCGTCCATCGACGGTTCCGGCGAAGCATTCCTATCGGACATGAACCACCTAGCGCCCGCACATTGGGGGAATCGCCCTTAACATGTGGAATCGGGGCGCGAGGTGCAACAGCGCCTATTCTTTGAGCCCGCCGCCGAAGCCGAACAGCTTGTCCTTCACTTCGCGGTAATGCTTGTCCATGTCGTAAAGCTGAACGGGCAGGTTAAGGTCAGGCGCGATCAGTCGGCCGGTCGCCGCCGCGACACTGAACTCGGCCACGGCCGCATCATGCTGCGCCTGCGTCAATTGCGACTGGGTCGTGAACAGCTGCTGCTCGGAAATCAGCACGTCGAGCACGGTGCGCGAGCCGACCAGCGCCTCTTGCTGCGTGCCCTCGAGCGCGATCTGCGCCGCCTTGACCGCCGCGCCAAAGGAAGCGACCGACGCGCGGGCCGATTGCAGCGTCTCCCACGCCTGGGTCGCGCTCTGCACCGCGGCGCGGCGAGCGTCGTCAACCTGGCTGCGGCGCTGCCCCACGGTCTGCTCGGCTGCACGGGTCTGCGAGTAGATCGCGCCGCCTTCGTAGAGCGGCATGGTCATCTGGGCGACCACCGAGGCGGTGTCTTCGCGCGCATCCTTCAAGGTGACGGAGGGGGCGTAACTGCGGTTCAGATCGCCGACGATCGAGATTTGCGGCAAGAGCTGACCGCGTACGAGATCGACATTGTCCCGCGCCGCGGCCTCGGCGAACAGCGCCGAGATCACGTTCGGATTGTCGGTCGCTGCGAGCGAAAGCGTGTCGTCGCGAGTCGCCGGCAGCACCGGCCGCTCGTTTGTCAGCGTCAGTCGGCCCGGCGGGTGACCGACCGCACGCGTGTACTCGGCGCGGCTGACCTCGAGCTGCCCCTCCGAGGCAATGCGATTGGCGGTGGCCTGAGCGAGCGAAGATTGCGCCTGGGCGACGTCGGTGCGGGTGACCTCGCCGACGCGGAACCGATCCTGCGTCGCCTCGAGCTGCTTTTTCAGCACGTTCTCGTTGTTGCGGTTGACCTCGACCAGGGTCTGGTCGCGGTAGGTGTCAAAAAACGCCTGAACCACGGCCTGAAAGACCGTGGTCTCGACCGCCAGGGTCTGTGCGCGGGCCGCTTGCACCAGGTTTACCGCCTGTCGCGTCTGCGCTTCGGTGCGGCCGCCGCGGTACACCGGCTGCGTTAGCTGGAGATTGAGTTCTTTGGTCAGAAAGGACGAATAGCAGGTCTGACCCGGCAATCCGCCGGTGCAGGCCGATATCCCCGGCTCGGCAAAACCAGAGCGGTTATAGCCGGCCTCACCGGTGAACGTTACCGTGGGCCGCCAATTCGACAGCGCCTGTGGCACCCCCTCATCGGTCTGCCGCAGCAGGGAGCGCTGCGCCAGCAATTGCGGATTGGCGTTGTAGGTGTAAGACAACGCCTCGGTCAGGGTCTGCGCGGAAGCCTCCCGCGATCCCAAAAGAACGAGAGCGCCGACCGCGATGAGGGCCATCATCCATAGGGCACGCCGACGCGTCGATCTGGCCGACATCGGGATCACCTGCGGGGTCGGCTCAAGCATCCAATCCTCAAAACACGAAGGCAGGCTTCTTGGCAAAGCCCGGTAACAACGGTGTAGCCGCGTCAAACATAACGCGCGCAGTAGGGGTTCCGCCAGTGCGCGTTACGAGAGTTGCCCGGCCGAGGCCATTATCGGGCTTGACGACAGCTACCATCCGGCCGCCTTCCGCGAGCTGAGCAGCGAGCACGGAAGGAACCTCCGCAACCGCTCCACCAAAGAAGATCACATCATAGGCTGGGCGCGCGCGGCTGGCCGGGGCCTGAGCGTCCTCGACGAAGTTGACGCTGGCGATGCGATGCTCGACGAGCGCCGAGCGGCCTTGCCGCGCCAGCTCGGCATCGCTTTCGAGCGCGACCACGCCTCGGCACAAGAGCGCCAGCAGCGCCGCCTCGTAGCCGACCCCGGCACCGACCACGAGAGCATTGTCCGCGCGCGCGATTTCCGCTGCTTGGAGCAGACGCGCGGCGACCATCGGCGACATCAGATAACGGCCGCCGCCGAGCGGCAAATCGTTATCGGAATAGGCAATGGCGCGCAGCCGCTCGGGCACAAAAACCTCGCGCCGGATCGTGGCGAAGGCATCGATCAGCCGCTCGTCGGTGATTTTATTGGGCAGCAGCTGGCGCTCGATCATGTTGGCGCGTGCTGCTTCGTAACCACTCATCGCGTCACCGAGTAGAGGACCCTTCGATGGCCGGCAGGCTCCGGTTCCCCGCCGGTTATATCGACCTCGCCGGTCAATCACAATTGTACGCCGCAACCGGCAGTTCCGCCCCGAGGTTGCGCCGGCGGAACGGAAAAACTAACCATCGATTCGCCGCACCTGCTGCCCGGAAGGGAGACGGGAGGCGAGTTCCATTGCGGTCAGCCCCAGCCACGGATGGCGCCAACGGGGGGCGATCTCACAAAGCGGCTCAAGCACGAAGCGCCGCTCATGGAGCCGCGGATGCGGCAGAGTAAGGTGCGGCGCGGCGATAATGAGGCCATCGTAGTCGAGCAGATCGAGGTCGAGCGTGCGGGCGGCGTTGCGCTCACCGCGAACCCGGCCGAACCGGGTCTCGACGTCAAGCATCAGGCGCAACAGCACCTCCGGCTCCCGGTCCGTTGAAATCAACGCGACGGCATTGACGAACCAGGGCTGATCCGATTCGGGCACCGGCGCCGATTCGTACCACGACGAACAGGCGACAGGCTGCAAATGCGCTGCCGCAAGCGCGGGCAAGGCGCACTGTGCTGTCGCCAGCGGCGTTTTGGCCGGCGGCGCAGCCAGATTGCTGCCAATGCCGATCAGGATCACATGAACTCTATGGAAAGCCGCCTTGACGCGATAAGGGCAGCGGATGACACTTCAAATGACTTTACCAAATTTTTCGAGGATCCAATGATTTTCTATCCACAAGAACGCATCGCTATATTTATCGACGGCGCTAACCTTTATTCGGCGGCGCGGGGGCTCGGGTTTGACATAGATTATAAACGGCTGCTCGATCTCTTCAGGTCGAAAGGGAGATTAATCCGCGCGTTTTATTATACCGCGCTGATGGAAGACCAGGAATACTCGCCTATCCGGCCGCTCGTCGACTGGCTCGACTACAACGGCTACACGATGGTCACAAAGCCGACCAAGGAATTCACCGACGCGATGGGCCGCCGCCGGATTAAGGGCAATATGGACATCGAGCTGGCTATCGACATGCTCGAAATGGCCCAGCATATCGACCACGCGATCCTGTTTTCGGGCGACGGCGATTTCCGCCGCCTGGTCGAGGCGGTACAGCGGCGCGGCGTGCGCGTCTCCGTCGTCTCGACGATCCGCTCGTCGCCACCGATGGCTTCCGACGATCTGCGCCGCCAGGCGGACAGCTTTGTTGAGCTGCAGGACCTGGGGCCGAGCATCGCGCGCGCCCATGTCCCACGCGACGATATGGCACGGATGCGCGGCGAGCCGGTGGATAGCGAGGAGTGAGCGCCCGCGGTATTGCCCCATTGGGCTTCGTCCCGCCGTCACCCGATTGCCCGCTCTGTCCCCGGCTTGCCGGGTTTCGTGCAACGCAGCGCGCGGCCCATCCGGACTGGTTTAACTCGCCGGTGCCGTCCTTTGGCGACGGCGCAGCCGAGCTACTGATCGTCGGTCTTGCGCCCGGGCTGCGTGGCGCGAACCGCACCGGCCGCCCGTTTACCGGCGATTACGCCGGCGACCTGCTCTACGCGACGCTGCGCAAGTTCGGGCTGGCGCACGGCGACTATGCCGGCCATATCGGCGACAATCTCGCGCTCGACCGCGCGCGAATCACCAACGCGGTGCGCTGCGTGCCGCCGCAAAACAAGCCCGAGACTGCGGAGATCGCCGCGTGCCGGTCATTCCTCGCCGTCGAAATCGCCGCTTTGCCGCGGCTGCGAGCGATCCTCGCGCTCGGCGCCATTGCTCATCACGCGGTGCTTGCCGCGAAAGGGTTGCGCCGTGCCGCTTATCCCTTTGCGCATGGTGCGCTGCACCCGCTACCGGACAAGGTGCTGCTCGCCGACAGTTATCACTGCTCCCGGCTCAACACCAACACGGGCACGCTGACGAAGGAGATGTTCGAGGCGGTCTTCGCGGCGATAACCCGTCGGCTGACCCGCGCGCCCGCATAATGCGGGGCCCGATCGTTACCCCCGCGCCCGCATGATGCGGGCGCGATCGCGTTGCCACGTGCGATCCTTGTCCGCCTGCCGCTTGTCGGCCTGCCGCTTGCCCTTGGCGAGGCCGAGCTCGACCTTGGCCCGGCCGCGCTCGTTGAAATAAATCGACAGCGGCACGATCGTCACACCCTCGCGGCGGATCGCGCCCAAAAGCCGGTTCATTTCCTTGCGGTGCAGCAGCAGTTTGCGTGGGCGGCGCGGCTCGTGGCTGAAGCGGTTCGCCGCCTTGTACTCCGGGATGTTCGCGTTGACGAGAAAGAGCTCGCCGGCCTGCGCATCGGCGTAGGCTTCGGCGATGCTCGCCTGCCCGGTGCGCAGCACCTTCACTTCGCTGCCCTGAAGCACCAGCCCCGCTTCGAGCGTGTCCTCGATCAGGTAATCGTGGCGGGCGCGCCGGTTCTGCGCGGCGTAACGGTCCCCAGCGCGCATAAGACTAGTTGATGAGGCCGGCGCCCCGCATCGCGTCGCGCACCTTTTCCTGCGTCGCCGGAGTCGTCTCGACGAGCGGAAGCCGCATCTCTGGCGAGCAGCGACCGAGCAGCGAGGCAGCGTATTTCACCGGCGCCGGGCTGGTCTCGACAAACAGCGCGTCATGCAGAGGGATAAGCCGCTCGTTGATCTTGCGCACGGTCGCGACATCGCCTTTCTGCCAGGCTTCGTGCATTTCCGAGCAGAGCGCCGGCGCGACATTGGCGGTCACCGAGATGCAACCGTCGCCGCCTTGGGCGAGATAGGCGACCGCGGTCCCGTCCTCGCCCGAGAGCAGCGAGAAATCCTCGCCAATCTCGACCCGCATTTTGAGCGGCCGGGTCAGGTCGTTGGTTGCGTCCTTGACGCCGACGATGTTGGGGAGCTTGGCAAGCCGCGCCATCGTCGCGTTCGACATGTCGACCGCGCTCCGGCCGGGAATGTTGTAGATCACGATCGGCAGATCGGCCGCGTCGTGCACCGCCTTGAAGTGTTGATAGAGCCCTTCCTGGGTTGGCTTGTTGTAATAGGGGCAGACCACCAGCGCCGCATCGGCGCCGGCTTTTTTTGCCGCCTTGGTGGCGTGAATCGTGTGCGTCGTCGAGTTGAAGCCGGTGCCCGGAATGACGGACGCCCGGCCTTTTGCAACCTCGACGGCCAGCGCGATCAGGCGCTCCTGCTCGCGGTCATCGAGCGCCGGGCATTCTCCCGTCGTGCCGATCGGCACGAGACCGTGCGTGCCTTGGCCGAGCTGCCAGGCAACGTGCTCCTGGAACGCCGTCTCGTCGACCTTGCCGCCGCGAAACGGGGTGATGAGCGCGACGAACGATCCTTTGAACATGGCGTCCTCCCAGCCCGAAAGCGGCGAATCGCGTGACGATAGCCCTCGTCAGCCTGCGCAGCAACAACACCGTTCGGCCGCCGAGAAATCCCATCTCGCCTTGCGACCGCCACAAAAATCCGTAAAGAGTGCGCCCTCACTTTTCAGAAAACAGGAGCAGCGGGCATTGGCCGCGATATTTCGCCTGTTGTTGATCGCTGCTGCTCTGGTCGCCTTGACCGCGCGCTCGCCGGCGGAAGATCTGTCCGACACCGATCGCACCGCCGCCATCGCGGCTATCAACGCCGCGCGCGCCGGCGATTGGACCCAGGCTTATACCGAGGCCGGACGCAGCAACAGTCCGCTGCCAATGAAGATCGTCAAATGGTTGGATTACACCCGTGCCAACGTCACCGGCCGGTTTTCCGACATCTCCGTTTTTATCGAGCAGAACCCCGACTGGCCGGCCCAAAAGATTCTGCGCCGTCAGGCCGAAGTAGCGCTCGCCGCCGAGAGTGATGATGTCGCGGCATCGTGGCTGAAGCGCTTTCCGCCGGTGACCCCACTTGGCAAGGCGCGGCTGGCGGCGATCCAGATGGTGCGCGGCGACACCGAAGGCGGCCTCGCGGCGCTGCGTGACGCTTGGATCAGCGGTGATCTCAATGCCGGCGACGAGCATGATTTCCTTACCCGCTACGGTTCCAATATTCGCCCGGAGGATGACATCAAGCGGCTCGACCGCCTGCTATGGGACCAACAGGGCGAGGCGGCGCGGCGCATGCTGCCGATGGTGCCGCCGGATTATCGCGCCGAGGCGCTCGCGCGGCTGGCGCTTTATACAAATGTGCCCAATGCCGGGACTTTGGTGGCGCAAGTGCCGGAGGCCCTGCGCAACGATCCCGGTCTGGTCTTCGCTATCGTCCATTGGGATCGCCGCAACGACCAGTACGATGCCGCGGCGCAGCTTTTGCTCGCCCACCCCGACAATCCCGTCCGCCCGGCGAACTGGGCCGCCGAACGCGAGATCGTCGCCCGCCGTCTATTGTCCACCGGTAATGCCGACCTCGCCTACAGGGTCATCCAGCAGACCACGCTCAGCGACAGCGCCGCCTATTCCGACGCCGAGTTCCTCTCGGGTTATATCGCGCTGCGCTTCATGAAGGACCCGAAGCTCGCCTTCGAGCATTTCTCGCGCGTGCTGGCGCGCTCGACGACGCCATGGGGCAAATCGCGCGCGGCCTATTGGAGCGGGCGCGCCGCGGCGGCCGAGGGTAAGCCCGACCTCGCCGCCAAATGGTATGCCGCGGGTGCGGAGAACATGGTGACCTTCTACGGCCAGCTTGCCGCGCACCAGCTCGGCGACGACGCGCCGCCGCATCCGCTGCCGGAACCGCGCCCGACCCCGTCGCAACTCGCCGATTTTAACGCCAAGCCGTTGGTGCAAGCCGCCAGCCTCTTCGCCAGCGCTGGCGATCGTGACCACCTCAAAACCTTTTTGATGCAGGAAGCCGATCTGTCGAAGCAGCCAATCGAATTCGCCATGGTGGCGGCCTATGCCGAGCGGCTCGGCCGGGTTGATGTGGCAATATCCGTCGCAAAGCGCTCGATCGACGCCGGAATGCCGCTCATGATCCACGGCTACCCGGTAACGACGTTGCCATCGGGCGGAAATGTCGAACCGGCATTACTCCTCGCTATCACACGCACCGAAAGCGCCTTCGACCAATATGCGATGAGCGGCGTCGGCGCGCGCGGGCTGATGCAGCTGATGCCGGGCACCGCGGCGCTGATCTCCAAGCAACTGCAACTGCCGTACTCTGTCGACCGATTGACCGGCGACGGGCTCTACAACCTGACCCTCGGCCGCGCCTATGTCGAAAAGATGCTTGACGATTTCGGCGGTTCCTACCCGCTGGCGATCGCCGCCTATAATGCCGGGCCGGGGCGCATCCGCGAATGGCTGCAGGAATACGGCGACCCGCGCGGCAAGCAAGTCGACATGGTCGATTGGATCGAGGCGATCCCATTCACCGAGACCCGGCTTTACGTGCAACGCGTGCTCGAAAGCGTGCAGATTTATCGCGGCCAGGATACGAGCAATACTGCGGCGTTTTCGCTCGCCGCCGATCTGGCGCGCTAAGCGCCGCCGGCGCTAGTTCCGCTCTGTCGCCGGAACCGCCTGCACGAAGCGCGAGAGTTCGAAGAACTTTTCGGGGTCCTGCGGCTCGCCATTGACGTCGATCTCGTAGAGGAGGTGTGGCCCGGTGCTCCGGCCCGTCGACCCTTCGAGGCCGACTTCCGTGCCGGTCGCGACACGCTCGCCGACATTCACCGTGCACCGCGCCAGATGGCTATAACGGGTCACAATGCCGTGGCCGTGGTCGACCTCGACAATCTTGCCGTAATCGCTGCGATAACCCGAAAAGGTGACGACGCCAGGCGCAGCGGCGTAAACGGGCTCGCCGTAGGGCGCAGCAAGGTCGATGCCCGGGTGAAACGCCGCACGGCCGTTGAACGGGTCGGTGCGCTCGCCGAAGGGGCTGGTAACCCGGTAATTCTCGATCGGGACCCTGACCGGCAAGGTCTTGACCAAGGTTTGGAGCGCGGCAAGCTTTTGCGGGCTCAGCGAATCGACCATCTGGCCGTGCGCCGGAATAAACGGGCCGCCCTCGTCGCGATTGACGCCCATATCCGCAAATAGGTGACCGACATCGACGCCGGCGCTCGCCAGCACTCGCGCGATATGATCGACAGCGCCATGCGCCACCACAACGGGCGCTGTCATCACTGCCCCCGCGGCGCTCGCCACGGCCGCGGGCGCCGAAACGACCATCTGGGCCGCATTCGGCAGCGGCGCGTTGAGCACGCCGGCGACCCGTTGCGGCGGTTCGGTCGGTGCAGGTCTCGCGGCTGCGACCGCCGCCGGCGCCGCTGTTGCGACAGGTGCGGGCGTTGCCGCGGCCACAGCGGGCTGCGCGTGCCGCAACGCCGATTGCTTTTCAAGCTCGCCGACCCGCGCCTTCAGCCGGTCGCGGTCAGAGGACATTTCTTCGAGCTTTTTCTGCCACTGGTCGATCTGGTTCATCAGATCGGACTGTTTCACCTGCTGTTGCGCGAGATCGGCCTCGGCCTTGCTGAGCCGCGCCGCCAAGGTTGCGCGTTCCGCCTCCGCCATATGGAGCTGCTGCGACAGCTGGGCAGCCTTGTCGCCCTTGGCCGCCGGTTCGGCGGCCGACGGCGCGACCTGCGCCTGAGCCCGCGCGTGCATTTCCTCGGTAAGCGCCACGACACGGCTTTGCGCGGCTGAAAGGTCGCGGTTCGACGCGGCAACTTTGTCGCGCAACTGCGCCAACTCGTCCTGTAAATCCATGTTGGCGGCTTCGACCCGGCTCGTCGTCTGCTGGGCGTCTGCCAGATTGCGCAGGTGGTGCATATAGCCCATCGCGCTGAAGCCGATCGCAATAATCGCCATCCCGGCCGCCGAAGCGAGCCGCACGTGTTTGCGTTCAGCGCCTGTACGGATAAGCCTGAGCGCCGATGTAATCGGCCGGGCAATGAATCCGATCTCGGGGAGCCGGAGAGCTCCCTTTTGCATCAGATTGCCGAGCATTCTCCCCCGCGTTCCTGCGGCCCGAGATGAGCCAAATCCGACACCCAGTAACGGCCACGACCGGTTTCGTCAGCCGGTCAGCGCCCCCGCATACAAAAAACCCTAGTCAAGTGAGTCAGGTATTGCAACAACAAATCCACCATTCCATCATCTATGCCACGACTATATCTTTTAAAGAAACACGCCTCACGCATTTCTTGGCAATCATTCATCAGTTGCGACGACAGCAAAGAAATTGGCATTGCCGTCACGTCTTGACAGCAACATCAGAATTGCCGGGTAGAGAAGCGTCAGTATTGGTATGGAAGCAAATTCGGCGCACAGACAGCCTGGTTTTATCCACCGATTTCTGCAAAAACCGCGGCACGATCGCAACACTGCGTTGCAGAAATGCAACGCATGACCTTTTTTAGGCGGACAAAGGAACGACGGGGGATGTTTCTGGATCGGTCAGGAACTGCGTGCGGTAATAGCCGGCGAAGATGCCGTTACGCCGCAAGAGCTCGTTGAGTGTGCCTTGCTCGGCGATGCCGCCATCTCGCAGCACCACGATTCGATCGCAGGTGCGAATCGTCGATAGGCGATGCGCAATGATAAAGGTCGTGCGGCCCCGCATCAGCGTCTCGATCGCCGCCATGACCAACGCTTCGGTCTCGACGTCAAGCGCCGATGTCGGCTCGTCGAGAACGAGGATAGGCGCGTCCCGCAACAGCGCACGGGCGATGGTGACTCGCTGCTTCTCGCCCTCCGATAGCGCCACACCCGATTCGCCGACCAGCGTCTCGTAGCCGTCAGCGAGCTCCAGGATACGGTCGTGGATATGGGCGCGCCGCGCGGCATCCTCGATCGCGATGTCGTCGGCGCCCGGCCGCCCGTAGGCGATGTTGTCGCGTACCGACAGGGGAAAAATCAACGGCGGCTGCAGCACCATGCCGATCTGGCTGCGCAGTGACTTGAGCTGGTAGTCCCGCGCATCGACCCCATCGATTTCAACGGTCCCCGCCACGGGATCGAAGAAGCGAGGCAGCAAGCCGAGGAGCGTCGACTTGCCCGCGCCGGTCGAGCCGACGACGGCGATCTTCGCGCCCGGCGGCACGGCGAAATCGATATTGTCGAGCACTGGCGTCTCGGGCAGGTAGCGAAAGCTCACCCCGCGCCAAGCGACCTGGCCGCGCGCCCCTTCAGCGGGGAATTGCCGCGTGCCGCTGGGCAGATCGGGTTCGGTGTCGAGCACCTCGAAAACCCGCCGGGCGCCGACCCTAGCGCCGGCGATCAGCCCCCAGCTCTGGGTGATCTGATTAATCGGCGTGTAGAGCTGCGCGAGGTAGGAGATGAAGACGAGCAGCTGTCCGAGGGACAGTGTCCCGCTCATCACCGCGCGCGCGCCGACATAAACGACAAGGGCTGTGCCGGCGGCGATCGTCAGATTGACGACCCCGGAATAGAGAGTCTGCCAGCTGTAAAGCCGCAGCGACCAGCGGAGACTCTCGCGGCTCGCGCCGAGGAAGCGACGATGCTCGTCGTCCTCGCGGGTGAAAGCCTGGACGATCTTGATCGCGCTCATCGTCCATTGGACGAGCGAATAGACGCGGCTTTCGCGTTCCCGCGCCTCGGTCGAAATGCTGACGATCTTCTTATTGAAGCTCGAAATCAGCACAAAAAGCACGGGCACCACGGTCAGCGCGGCGACCGTCAGCGCCGCGTCCATCGGGAACAGGACGATGAGCATGCCGGCAAGCAGGATCACCGCCGATAGGATCGGCAAGATCCCGTTCATGATCATCGTCTGCACCGCGAAGCTGTCGGCCGTGATGCGGTACATCAGGTCGCCGACCCGCTGCCGGCCGTGATAGGCGAGCGACTGGCGCTGGAGGTGCGCGTAAAGCGCGCCGCGCAGATCGTTGACCATGTTCTGGCCGACGCGGATCGTCGTGTAGTAGTGCAGCTGGGTCAGCGCGCCGCCGCCGAAATTGACGAGCACAATCCCGAGGCACGCGAACAGCAGCAGCTCGCCCTTGGGCAACGTCAACAACGTCGCGATCGGGTTATCGGCCGCCGGCGTCTTTCCGCCGAGGACGTAGTCGATGACCACCTGCAGCGGCCACGGCTTCAACAGCTCGAAACCGGCGATTAGGAACACCTGCCCCAGCGCCCAGATCACCTGCCAGCGATAGGCCCGCAGATAGGGCAGGATCTTGCGAATGACGGCCATCGCGTCAGGCGCTGCGGGTGACCGGATCGACCGGGACAAGCGCGCACTCGCGCGCCGCTTCCTCGATCACCGCGTGCAGACGGCGCGCGACCATAGTGAGCTGCCAGGCGGCAACACCGGCGCAGGCCGCCGTCGGCACGGCGAAGATCACTGCTGTCGGCATCCAACCGACGATCAGGCTCACCCCAGTCAGTACGGCGAACCCGCCGATCGCCAGGCGCGCGCAGGGCGACAGGCGCAGCGCCGAGCGCACCCGCAACAGCCGCTTGTCGGCGCCGTGATTCTCGCCGGCGATCACGACGCGCGCG
>DATJSH010000282.1:0-8235 GCA_035504235.1 Allostellaceae bacterium
GGTGAAGCGGCATACCTAGGTTGCGAGGCCAAAGTGTCAACTGGATCAGTAAGTTACTGAGGCGCTATGGGGCACCTTGCGGCACCCGTAAAAGTTGTTCCGTAGTCAGGCGCTCTATCCAGTTGAGCTACGGGCGCATATCGGCGGCTGTCCGCCGCAAGGGCGGGAACAACTACTCTACCGCAGCCCCGGAACGCAAGATCGAAGGCCGCGCGACAGCCATTCGCTGGCGATTGCGTTTGACTTCGGCGGGCCGCGGGCCTAATCGCCGGCTCCGCCGCGCCGGAAGAACGATATGACCAGCCTCGACACCGCTGAAAAACTTGCCGCTGCGCCGCCGGAGGATGATCCCGCCACGCGCCCGGTGGTGACGCTGCTGCCGGGCGGGCATCGCCGCGCCGAAAGCGGGCATCCCTGGGTCTATTCCAACGAGGTGCAGATGGACGCGGCGGCGAAGGCGCTGGCGCCCGGCGGCCTCGTGACCCTGAAGCGCGCCGACGGGCGGCCGCTCGGGGTCGCGATGTTCAACCCGCACACGCTCTTGGCGGCGCGGCTGCTCGACCGCGACGCGGCGCGGCCGATCGGCCGGCGGTTTCTGCTACGGCGTTTGGAGCGGGCGCTGAAGCTGCGCGAGCAGCTTTACCGGGAGCCCTATTACCGGCTCGTGCATGCCGAGGCCGACGGGCTGCCGGGGCTGGTGATCGATCGCTTCGGCAAGGTGCTGGTGGTGCAGGCCAATGCCGCCGGCATGGACCGGCTGCAGCCGGTCATCATTGAGGCGCTCGGCGCGCTGCTCGCGCCCGAGGCGATTGTGCTGCGCAACGACAGCCCGGCGCGTGCGCTGGAGGGGCTGGAGTCGGAGGTGCGGGTCGCGCTCGGCACGGTCGCGGGACCGGTGCCCGTCGAGGAGAACGGTGTGACTTTCGCCGCCGACCTGCTCGGGGGGCAGAAGACCGGCTGGTTTTTCGACCAGCGCGACAATCGCGGCTTTGTCGCCGGCCTCAGCCGCGGTGCGCGGGTCATCGATCTCTACTGCTATTCCGGCGGGTTCGCGGTCGCGGCGGCGTGCGCCGGCGCCGTGTCGGTGACCGGGATCGACCGTTCGGAAGGCGCGCTCGCGCTTGCCGCCGACGCGGCCCGGCGCAACGGCGCCGGCGACATCTGCGACTTTCGCCGCGCCGAAATTTTTGCCGAGGCGGCCTCGCTCGCCGCGACGGGCGAGCGGTTTGACGTCGTGATCGCCGATCCGCCCGCGTTCGCCCGCTCGCGGCGCGATGTGCCGGCGGCGCTGCGCGGCTACCGCAAGCTGGCGCGGCTCGCGGCCGGCGTGGCGGCGCCGGGCGGCATCGTCTTTCTCGCGTCATGCTCGCACAACGTGCCCGCCGCTGATTTCGTCGAGGCGGCGCGGCGCGGGCTCGCCGATGCCGGGCGCACCGGCCGCATGCTGCGCGAAGCCGGCGCCGGTCCCGATCACCCGGTACACATGGCGCTGCCCGAAAGCGCCTACCTCAAGTCGCTGACCCTGGCGCTCGATTAGTCATTTCGCTGCCGCCGCGGCGCGGCTCGCGATCTTTGTCGCAGACCGCTTTGCCGCCGGCATGGTGATGCGAAAGGTCGTGCCGTTGCCGGTCGAGGCGACGAGCGTCAGGTCGCCGCCCTGCACGCGCATCAGTTCTCGCGCGATCGCCAGGCCGAGGCCGCTGCCGCCGGGCCGCGCCGAGCCGGCAAACGGCCGAAACAGATTCTCCCGGGCGCGCGGCGGCAGCCCCGGTCCGTCATCGGCGATGTCGATGATGACGTTTCCGTCTTCGCGGGCGGCGCCGATGCGCAGCCGGCGCGCGCCGGCCTCGATCGAATTGCGCGCGAGGTTGAGGAACACGCGGTAGATTTGCTCGCGGTCGGCCTTGACCGCCAGATCGGCCGGCAGGTCGAGATCGATCGCCAGGTTTTCGTCGGGCACCAGCAGCGCCGGCCCGATTTCCTCGATCAACGGACGCAACAGGAAGCGGCTCGGCGCGAAGGGCGGCGCCCCTTCGCGCGAAAAGTCGAGCGTGCGGCTGCATAGGGCGATCGCGCGGTCGATCGCGTTGATCAGGCGTGGCGCGACGCGCTTCACCTCGGGTGCGGCGCTGGTCGTCAACCCGTCGGTCACCAGCCGCGCGGTTGCCAGGATGTTGCGCAGGTCGTGGTTGATCTTGGTGACCGCGGTGCCGAGCGCCGCGAGCCGAGCGTGCTGACCGAGCGCCTGGCGCACGGTCTCCTGCATCGCCGCGAGCTCCTTCTCGGCCTGGCCGATCTCGTCGCGGCCGCCGCGCGGGGCGATGACACGCGATGCGTCCTCCGGGTCCTGGCTAAAGAGCGCCATGCTGGCGGTAATTCGACGCATCGGCCGCACCAGGAACCATCGCAGGCTCAGATAGACGAGCGCCGCCGCCATCAGCGACAGGATGATCGACAGCTTGAAGATGCGTCCACCGAACTCCCACATCGCCTGGCGCAGCGGCGCCTCGTCGAGCAGGATTTCGACCTTGGTGTCGGGCTCAAACGGCGAGGCCCCGGTGACGCTGATGACACGGTTGCCTTTGCTGAACAGCGTCCGGAACGAACGGCCGATCATCATCGGCACGTTGCCGCCGCCGCTGCCGAGGACGATACGGATATCGGGAACCTGCGGTGTCGGGCCGTCGAGCATCTGCACCATGCCGTTCGGCCGGTGCAAGGTCACCGAATGCGCGCCGACTTCGGCGAGGAGCTCATCGGTCAGCGCCTGATTGAGCTTTCCGGCCGGGCTGGCGAGCAGCGCCAGCGTCGCGATATGGGCGGCGGCGATGTGGTCCTCGAAATAGGTCATCCGGTAGCGCGCGACCGACGGCACGAAGATCAGCACCTCGCCCAGCATCACAAAGAATGCGGTCAGCACCAGCAGGCGGGCCGACAGGCTGCGCAGGAACATCGCGGTCACTCCCTCAGCCGAAGCGCGCGAGCAGGCGGACCAGCCGGCGCGTGCGCCGGGAGAACAGGGTCGGGGTGTAAAAGCTGCCGGCGGCGCGCTTGCCGGCTTCGCTGCGGGTCGGGTACGGCATGACGAGATTAGCGATGGCGTTAATCTTGAGCCGCTGCGCGATCGCTAGCGCCCAGGCCGTAATCTGATCGCCGGCGCCCGCCCCAAGGATCGACGCGCCGAGGATGCGTCCTCTGGCGGTAGCCACCACCTTGACCATGCCGACGGTATCGCGCTCGGTGTGTGCGCGGTCATTCTCGGCGAAATTCCAGCGCAGCACGCGGATACCGGCGCCATGCGCCCCGCGGGCCGCCGTTTCGCCGAGGCCGACCGCGGCGAGTTCGGGATCGCTGTAGGTGACCCGCGGCAGCGCCCGGTAGTCGGTCTTGGCCGGCAGGCGGAACAGCGCGTTCCGGATCACGATGCCGGCATGGTAGAGCGCGACATGGGTGAATTGCGGCCCGCCCGCAACGTCGCCGATCGCGAAGACGCGGCGGTTGGTGGTGCGCAGCCTCCGATCGACGCCGATGCCGGCGCTTGTCTCGGCGACGCCAGCGGCGGCGAGGTCGAGCGCGGCTGTATTGGGTTGCCGGCCGGCGGCGACCAGCAGATGCGAGCCGGCGATGCGCTCGCCGGTCGCCAGGACCACCGCGACGCCATCGCGATCGCGTTCGACCGCTGCAATCCCGGCCCCTGGGCGTACTTGAATGCCTTCGGCGACGAGTCTTTCCGTCAGTATGGCGACGAGGTCCCGCTCTTCGCGCCACAACAGGGGGCGGTCGTCGAGCACCGTGACCTTGCTGCCGAGCCGGCGATAGGCCTGCCCCAGCTCGATGCCGGTCGCGCCGCCGCCGATCACCATCAGATGCGGCAGCGGCCAACGATTGGCGAAGATCGTCTCGTTGGTGAGATACGGCACCGTGTCGAGCCCGGGGATCGGCGGGATCAGCGGCGACGAGCCGGTGGCGACGACAAACCGCCGGGCGCGGATCATCGTATCGCCAGCGCGCACCGTCTGCGGATTGACGAACCTCGCTTCGGCGCGCAGCACCGATACGCCAAGCTCTTCGAAACGCGCGACCGAATCATTCGGCGCGAGGCGATCGACGACCCGCGCGACGCTGTCCCCGATTGCCATCATGTCGATCGCCGGCGGGGCGAAGGCGATGCCCAGTTCGGCGCCCCGCCGCCACTGGTGCGCCAGCAGCGCCGCGGCGATCAGCGATTTCGACGGCACGCAGCCGACGTTGAGACAATCGCCGCCCATCTCGCCACGCTCGACGAGGACGACGCTCGCGCCCATCTGCGCGGCCCCGGCGGCGACCGCCAGCCCGCCCGCGCCGGCGCCGATCACGCAGAGGTCGGCGGTTAACGGTGTCATCGATGCGCCGCTTCGCGCCGCCGCCCGATCCAGCGCTTGTAGATGACCGGCAACAGCGCCAGCACCGCCAACCCGATCAGCGGCAACAAGATGCCGGGGCGGAAGATCGTGTAGGGGTCCGGATGTTTGCCGGCCGCGATCAGGTCGCCGACCCCGCTGCCGATCCCGGCATAGACCAGCGTGCCGGGGATCATCCCGAAGAACGTCGCCGTGACATAGACGCGAAGTCTCATGCCGCTCGCCCCGGCGACGAGGTTGACCAGCCAGAATGGAAAGACCGGCACTAGCCGCAACACGAGCAGATAGCTCGGCGCGTCCTCGCGGAACCCGGCCTTGAGCCGCTGCACGCGCGGCCCGGCGCGGTCGGCGAGGCTCGCTAGCCCGGCGCGCGCGGCGAGAAAGACCGCGCTGGCGCCGGCCGTCGCCCCGACGAGTGCGTAGAGCGCGCCCAGCCACGGCCCGAACAGAAAGCCGCTCGCCAGGGTCATCAGCATCGCTCCCGGCACCGACAATGCGGTCAGCCCGGCGTAGAGGAAGACGAACGCAACAACCGTCAGTCCGCCGCCGCGCGCCACCAGGGCGGTGAGAAGTTCGCGGTTCTGCGAAAGCGAGGCGAAAGTCAGGTAATGCCGGCCGCCGCTCAGCATGAACGCGCCCGCCGCGATGAATAGCAGGACAAGCGGGATCAGCCGCCACAACGAGTAGCTACGCGGAATGGAAGCGGCCATGGCTGGCATTTTTGAGACTTACCGGCGCCAATTGCCACTTTTTGCAACCGGCCGCCGGTCATTTTCGTGTGAAGGGCATTTTCGTGTGAAGCAACCGGGGGCTAGCGCGACAGGCCGAAGCGTATCGTCACTGACACCTCGATCTCCGGCTCGGTCATGGTCGGCGGGAAGGGCGGCATGGTCGCGCCGCGCATCATGTTCTCGACCGCCTGGTCGAGATCGGCATAACCGGTGCTGCTGACCACCTGATAATCGAGCACCCGGCCATAGCGGTCGACGCGGAAGCGCAGCACCGCGCGGCCTTCCTCGCCGCGCTGTCGCGCATCTTCGGGATAGCGTTTGTGCGCTTCGAGCCAGCCGCTGAGCAGGGTGCGGTAGTCGGGGCTGATTGTGGGGGCGGGCGGCGCCGAGGGGATCGACGCCATTTGCGGCGCCTCTCGCTGGGTCGGCAGCGGCAAGGGCAGCTGCGGCATTGGCTGCTGCGTCTGCTGCACCGGTTGCGGCCGCGGGCGCGGTTTTGGCATCGGCTTCGGCTCGGGAGGCTTAGGCGGGGGTGGGGGTGGTGTCTCGGCGACCGGAGCCGGCGGCGGTGGCGGCTGCACGATTGGCGGCGGGGGTGGGGGCGGCTGCTCGACGACCTGCGGCGGGGGTGGAGGGGGTGGCTGTGGCGCGGGCGGCGCCGGTTGCGGCGGAGGCGGCGCGAAGACGACCGAGACCGCATTCGACAGATCGATATGCGGCGGCACGGTCACTGCTATCGGCATCAGAAAAAGCAGCGCGATCAGCAGCAGGTGCGTGACGGCGGAAAAGGGAAGCGTGAGTTTCAACCGCGCATCCTCGAGGGCTGCCAGCCGATCCGTATTATGCCGCCGTCGCGCGGAGCGTGCCGCCGCCGGTGGGCGGCGTCACCTTAAAACTCCTTTGTGACGCTCGCAAAGACCGAACGCCGCGGCCCGTATTGGTTGGCAAAGACGCCGATCCCGGTCTGGCTGCGCAGCAGGTAAACCTCGTCAAGCAAATTGACGATACTGAGGCGAAGCGTGATCGGGCCGCCCGGCGCCTGGTCGAAACGGTGCGAGACCGACAGGTTGACCTGCTCATAGGACGGAACGGTGCTGCCGTTGTAGACGAGGTTGTTCGGCTCCTGGGCGCGCAATCCCGATCCGGCGAGCATGTCCACGGCAAACCGGGTGCCGTACCAGGTATAGGCGACGCCGCCCGAAGCTGTCATGAGCTGGCTGTGGTCGGTGTTGACCAGCATGCTGTCGGCGGAAGCAAGATCGGACGGGGCAAAGTTGAATTGCGCCGAGTTGATGCCTTCCGCCTTCTGCTTGGCGAGCGCCAGGTTACCGTATAAGTCGAAGGCGCCGGCGGTGTAATTGACGGTCAGCTCGACGCCCTGGTTGATGCCCATGTGGTAGTTGAACGGCGTCAGGATGACCGGTGCGCCGAACTGCCCTTCATCGAGCAGGTTGCGCGAATATTTGTAATAGAGATCGACGCCGGTCTTGAGGCCCGGCAGCCACGGCCAATCCTGCGTCACTCCCGCATCGAGGTACTGGGCGCGTTCGTTCTTGATGGGATCGTTTTGCGTGACCGCAGGCGCGGCGCTGGTGTTGGCATAGAGCGCGAGGTCCTGGGTTGACACCAGCTCCTGCGGCGGCGGAGTGAAATAGCTCGCATAGCCGGCATGAACGGTCGTCGACGGCGTCGCCTTCCACACCACGTTCAGGCGCGGACTGAACTGGCTACCGCTCGTATAGCCGTTGACGAGGTCGTAGCGGATCCCGGGATTGACGGTCAACGTGTCGAGCGCGTGCCATTCGTCCTGGAGATAGGCGCTAACGCTGTAGCTTCCCTTCGCGCTGTTATCGACGATCGTCGTTGTGGCGGTCGCGAAGATCGGGTTGCCGGAGGCATCGGTGCCTGTCTGCGCGAGCACGTCGGAGGTCGAGTCCGACGTCACATGCTCGCCGGTGACGAGGATACCACCACGCAGTGTGTGGTCGTCGTTGAGCCGATAGCTGCCCTCGGCCTGAAGGTTGTTGGCCCAGCTCGTGCGCTCAGCCGTCTCGCCGATCCCGTCAAAGGCGAGGTCGCCCAAGAGGTCGGGGTGGTAATCGAGAAAGCTGTATTTCGAGATCACAGAAATCTGAAAATCGAGCGGCCCCTCCGAATGCAAGAAGGAGAGCGCGCCGAACTGTGCGCCTTCGGTCTGATGCTCGTTGAGGTTCGCCGAGTTGAAGGCTGAAATCGGCGTGCCATTGATCGCGCTGATCCCGCCTAAAGGAGCCACACCCGGGGTGTTGGGGATCTGGAACTGCGAGTTGAACTCGCCGAACATGACGCTGATCTTGTTGTACGGGTCGAGGATTTTTTCGAGATAGGCGAAATCGTGCGTTTGCTCGCTGTGATCGTGGATTGGCCGGTAGCTGCCGGTGGTGTTTTGCACGCCCTCTTGGGTGTCGAGATAGTCGCCCGAGAAATAGAAATTATAGCCGTCGACGGACGTGCCGTATTCGAGGCTCGGGTTGATCGTGCCGTGGCTGCCGCCGAACAAAGTTACCGAGCCGCCCGGCTGGAACAACCCGCTCTTGCTTTGGATGTCGACGATCCCCGCGGTGCGCAGCCCGTACTCGGCCGGCAGCGCCCCGGTGATGAGCTGCATCGAATCGACAAAGCGCGTGCTCAGATCCTGGCCGAAGAAGCTCACCCCGTCGGGCAGGATCACGCCGTCGATACGATACTGGACGTTGAGATGCTCGTTGCGGACGTGCAGCCCGCCATTGGCGGCATTGTCCTGGTCGACACCGGGCATCTGCAGGATCGCGTCGTCGATCGGCGTGTTGGACCCGTTCGGCAGGTCCTGGATCGCCGGCTGGCTCAGCGTATAGGTCGACGCGCCGATCTTCGGCTCGATATTGATCCGCGCCTCATTCAGCTGTTTGGCTACCACCTCGACGTCGAACGAGGTATTGGGCACCAGGTCGAGCCCCGGCGCCTGGGCTTGCCGCGGCAACGGCGTTCCGGAGGCTGGCGCGGCAGACGCCTGCGGCAAGGGCGAGCCCGCGGCGGCGGGCGCCTGTGGCGGTAAAGGCGCGCCCCCTGTTTTTGGGTTCGGCGTC
>DATJSH010000283.1:0-21334 GCA_035504235.1 Allostellaceae bacterium
AAAAAGAGAGGCCAGCGCAATAGGTTACGCCACCGATTTTCGGTGTTAGCACTACACCCGCATCGGCGGGTTCAGGCGGTGTGTTCGTGCAGATTGGGCGGCAGGGCGACGCCGGCGGCCTGGAAGACGCCACCCACTTGGCCGGCGACGGCGGTGCGGGTAGTGATGCGCTTGCCGTCCTTCTCGATGGTCGCTTCCTGGAGACGGTCGAGATCGCGCAACAGGTCGGCCCATTCGATAACGAGACCGTGGCTGTGGCACAGATCGGCCAGTTCCTTCTGCAGCATCAGGGCGAGGAACGAGCAGAACACGTGGCCGCGAATGGCGGCGTCTGAGGAATGATAGATCGGGCGGGTCCTGAGGATCGCCTTGGCACGGCGGAACAGGTCTTCGACCTGCAAGAGATCGCGGTAGCGCAACACCGCCTGCAGCGGCGTGACCCTGGCGTTGGTGCGCAGCACGAAGAGACCATCGTAGCGCGCCTCCTCGGCGAGCTTGCCGGGATCGATCTCGAAGGCTGGGCCCGGCTTGCCGTCCGCGCTCGGCGTCCGGCGCAAATAGCGGCGGTAAGCGGAATTGCCGATCAGTGCCTTGTCGCCGCGCGCGAGCTGTTTGGCGAGCCCGGCGACGATGGCTTGTCGCTCGCTGCGGTCGCGTTCGGCTTCGGCCTCGTTGCGGCACAGGATGTAGCGCGCCGCACCAACCTTGACTTCCTTGACGAAGAGCTGGGTCTCGCCGCGCACGCGCTCGATCAACAGCGGCGTCAGCGGCTGTTCGTCGTCGAGAACGAGGCGGCGGATGACGATGCTGCTGCGCTCGCGGGCACCGATAATGTATTCGAGCTTGCGCTCCTCCAGCGCCGCGATCGTCGCGGCGGAGATCATGCCGCGATCGGCGACGACGCAGACCCGGCCGATATGGAAGCGCTCGCGCAGACGGTCGATCACCGGCAACAGCACCGTCACATCGGCGGTGTTGCCGGGCAGCATCTCGGTGCAAATCGGCCGGCCCTCGCCGTCGATGATGACGGCCAGGATCATCTGCTTCAGGTCCGGCCGATGGTCCTTCGAGTGGCCGTGAGCCCCCAGGCTTTCGCCGCCCGCGCCACAAAACGCCAGACTGGTCGTGTCCATGAAGACCAGCGAGAGATCGCTGAACAGATTGCGGCGCCGCTCGAACAGGCGCTCCTCGATCAGGTCCTTGATGCAGCGTGGCGCCAACACGCCGGGGGTGGGAGGTGCCGTCTCCTCGCCGAGCCAGGCCATCGCGCGGTAGAGATGGTGCAGCTGCAGCCCGTCGATCCCGGCGATCCGGTAATCGGCCATCCATTTGTCGCAGCTGCGGTCCGAGCCGGACACAAACAGCCGGTGCAGGACACTGGCAAAAACCGCGCGCTCGACCGCAAACTCAAAGCCGCGGTCCTGGAGCAGCTCATCGAGTACCGCGGCAATGGCGAGCCGTTCCCAGATCCGCCCGAACAAGAGCGGTCCGCCAATGCGCGTGCAGGCGATGCGCCCGGCCTCGATGTCGGACAGGATGACGGCACGATCGCAATGCCGCGCCAGCGAGGCGGCTAGGCGCTCGAGTTCGCCGCTCGCCAGCAACATGTCCTTGCGGCCGAGCGCGCGGATGATCCGCTGGCGCACGCGACCGCCCTCGCGCTCGTTCTCGACGAGATAGAGGTAGCTGTGGCCTCGCGCTGTCTTCTCGCGGACAAACATCGAATCGTTGTCCGCAGATTCGTTAACAAAAGCAATTATAATCAACCATTCTACTGAAAATGTTCCACTACACTATTGGGCAAATTCGAGAATCTCCCCGCACACCCGCAATAAATCAATCACTTGCCAGGTCCAATCCCGCGCTAACTGTTCAAGTTGGGCATTGGCGATCGCCGGATATCCCCGAGACAGGCTGAACCCGCAGAAACTGAGGCTTCTTGGCGGTACCATCTGTTGCGTTCTGACCACTAGGGGGTCACGACAAGAGCTGTACGTAACTGTACGGCACAGCAGAACGGATAGGAAACTCACGTCAGGACAACGGTACCGTCGGTGAGATTCGCTTGCAGTCGCCAGCGATAAACCTCGGGATCGCCAGGGCGGCGATGTGCCAGCAGGCTGTCAGGTGCCGGCAAGCCAATGATAGCCACGATGAATGGCTAAATTCGGCATAGCCAACATACATCGGCTTTGCCGTTCTTGACCACGCGATCTACGGTTGGCCAAGTTCGGTATACCCATCGTGGCCAGTGGCTTCATGGTCGCCGCCCGATCCATGAAGCCTAGTGTTTCTGCTACGTTCTATAGTGTCGTACAGCTACGCACAGTTCTTGTCGTGACCCCTTACCGTACATTTTCGCTTGGTTGCTCCTTCCCCCTATGATCGTGGCGCCAAGCTCGATCGGAACCGGTACCGAAATCGGCCGGACTATACTTTAGAAGATGGCTCCGGCTGTCTCACGACCGGGGTTCACCTCAGTCTTGCTGTTGTTCATTCGAACACCACTCCGATAGCGTCGATGAAAGATTCCTTAGCCCCTTGAAATGGCTCACCTGCTCGTCCCATAAAACCAAGGATATTGTCAAATGCGTAGGAGTAGGAGGTAGAACCGCCCCCGCCTCCTGCTGAGAGGCTTTGGTTAAAGTTGGTAACAACATTGATAGAATCTACCCAGCTGCCACACCTTCCGTAGACATGAACGATTTTCTCTCCTTCTGTCATCGTAAGACTGTGGTAGTTTCCACCGTCACCGCCGTGCTTAGTCAATTCGTATGTGACACCGTTTTGGTCTCGCAATACGACTTGAATGGCATCAACATAGTTCCCAGCCCAGATCCGCACTTCAGCCACTGATGAACCTGGTCGGATGTAGGCCTCATCACTAAATTCTTTACCACCAAAGCCACCTGAAGGACCCGCCTGATCCATTTTGTTTCGCTTTTGTTCGGGGAGACTATTCGGGGCGGCAGTTGATGAAGTTGGAGTTGGGGTCTGGCTTGGAGAGGTATGTACAAAATAAAGTATCAGACCGATTACAATAAACCCGCTCCCGACGAGACCAGCGGTCTTTTGTTGGCTTGGCTGAACCGTGATTTTCCCGGCTACTGACCCCGCGATCGCAAGCACCCAGAACACAATACCGGCTAAAATCAATATAGTCGGCAGAGGTGTATTTTGTATGGCACTGAGAACATCGTTCATGTGGCAGAACTCATAGTGTGCTCGTTGTCGGGGTACCGGGCGATTTGTTAAAAACTGCATGCTAAGCGGTCAGTGCATCGTCGCGCGGGTCCGACGTTTCGGCGGCAAGGTGGCCGCGAGCGTTGTCAGCCACGCGACCGCACCTGGTGTGCGATGCCACGCCGCGCCGCATTCGGTGACGTAGTATGACGCCTCGTCCGGGCCTCCCATTGTGATGTAGCCATCATCTGATCCGACCGCCGGCGTCGCGCCGGCCAGGATGGCAGGCACATGCTGGTTCGCTGCCCAGGCATTCTTGACCAGCGTTGCGGCTTGCTCGTCGCTCTCGCGAAAGGCCACGAGTGCTCGGGTATAGAGCCAGAACGCACTGCCGTCCTCATGGGCGGCGAGCAGCTCTTTGAGCGCGCTGTAATTGTCTTGCCTAAGCAGGCACCCGGCGAGGACGTATCGAATCCCCTGATTGTCGTTCGGGTTCAGCTCCAGCATATCGCGGTAATGGGCGAGAGCACCCTCAATATTGCCAAGCTGAACGAACGTGTCGGCAAGACCGGCCCGAGCCCGCATGTAAGGGCGGGTTTCGAGAAAGCCCCAGAAGTGGCCGGCATATTCTTCGAACCCTTGGGGCCCGAGCGCCAACTCGCCGGCTTCGACGCCCTTGGCATAGAGGTCTCGAGCCTCCTCGATAGATTGGGCTTCTTCGGCCAGGAGGACATAGGCGTCGGCGCAGAGCGGCGAGATGCTGAGTGCTTTACGGGCGAGCGCTATCCGGGAACGGGAGGTGTTTCGCTCCCATGCCTCGTACATGACGTCCTGCGCTTTTGCCGTCGCATCGTCACCGCGGCGTCTGGAGATCGCGGCCAGGAAACTCTCCATCGCGCGCCTGTCCGGCAACGCTACTGGCGCGCTGGCTTTCGGCGAGGTTTTAGCGACGGGTTTTGAGCGCGGCTTTTTCGAAATTGGCATTCCCTTTCCTCCCCCACGCGATTTTCGTACCGTCAGCGAGCTACGAGCCGACCATCCGGTGTTGAGCGACGATCCGTGACACGGTTGGCGCGCTGACATTATAGAGCCGCGCCATCTCGGCACCGGTCTTGCGGCCGGAGATGACGCTTTCGGCGATTTCGCGGCGCTTGGCCGGATCCAGCTTTTTGCGTCGGCCGCCGAGGCGGCCCTCAGCGCGTGCCGCAGCCAGGTCAGCTGACGTCCGTACCCGGATCATGGCGCGTTCGAACTCGGCGAAGGCCCCGACCATCTGGATCATCATGCGATCGAGCTGACCTCGTGGTGTCGATCGCCTCCGTGATCGAGCAGTAGCCGGCACCGGCGTCGCCGATTCGCTCCATGATGTGGAGCACGTCTTGCAGCGATCGCGACAGGCGGTCGAGCTCCCAGACGACGACAACATCGCCCTCGTGCAGCTGGTCGAGCATGCGGTGCAGCTCGGGACGGTCCCGGCGCCTGCCGCAGGCAATCTCCTCGAAGATGTGGCGGCAGCGGAGGGCCTTGGCCTGCAGTGCATTGCTCTGCTCGTCTCCTTTGGTGTGACCTTCAAAGGTAAGTGGCGGGGTTTCTTCAGCCCAATTTGGCGGCCGCCGGCCGCCCGAGAGTCCGGTAGATGGTCGGGCGAGACACCGAGAACAGTTCGGCCAGATCGCTGATAGCGTACTCGCCGGTGTCGTGCATCCGGCGCAGCTCCTTCTGCTGTTTCTCGGACAGCTTTGGCTGCTTGCCGCGCAGCTTTCCCCGCGCCCGGGCGATCGCCATGCCCTCGCGCGTGCGCAGCCGGATCAGATCGGCTTCGAATTCGGCGAAGGTAGCCAGGATATTGAAGAACATCTTGCCCATTGGGTCGGCTGGGTCGTAGACGCTCGATCCGAGTGCGAGTTTGACGCCGCGCGCCACGAGTGCGTCGGCAATGGCGCGGGCATCCGGAACCGATCGCGCCAACCGGTCGAGCTTGGGCACGACGAGCGTGTCACCGGCGCGCACGGCAGCGAGCGCCTGGTCGAGGCCAGGACGGGACCGGTTGGTGCCGGTCAATCCATGATCGGTGTATACCCGCTCGAGAGCGACGCCGAGCTTTTCTAGGGCCGCCTTCTGGGCGGCGAGGTCCTGCTTGTCGGTGGAGCAGCGGGCGTAGCCGATGAGGGTCGTGGTCATGGCCCGAAATGTACGATAAACCCCCCGCAAACGATATCTTAACCGTACCGCTCATATGAGACGGCGTTCCGCGCGTCATTGCGGCGCTCGGCCAGCGGGCGAGAACCGTTCGTTGAACCATCCTCTTGCGGACACGCTTCCCATGCCGCCGGTCCAAGCAAGGAGGCTGAAATAGCACGCGATCAGAAGCCAGCCCGCGGTACTGCGGCCCTGAATGATGAGCAGCGCCAGTTGGCGATGCAGCGGTTCGCGGTTTTGCTGCCGCATCTAGAAGACAACGTTCTGTTGGCGCGCGCCGCCCGACATGCCAGCGTTCCAGTCCGCACCGCCGAGCACTGGCTGGCTCGTTATCGGCAACTCAGACTTGCCGGCCTGACGCGGCCTTCGGCGCGGCCGGCCGAAGTCGCCGCTTCACTCGTGCGGCCGTGTGAGCCGTCTTTTCTCCGTTTGAGTCGCGCTCAACCGCACCACGAATTCGACGGCAGCACCCACCGGTCTCTAATGGCTTTCCGGCCATCCGGGATTGCCGTGCGGCTCGGCCGCCGCCACTATTGCGCTCCAAAACGAGATCAGGGGGAGGGGACAATGCAGCAGGCGGTTCGGCGTTCCTTGTCGCGACGTTCGCTGTTGGCCGGCAGCGCCGGGCTTGCGGGTGCCGCAGCACTGGTGCCCTCGCGCGCTTTTGCCCAACAAAGGACACGAGCCCAGCTCAGTACCCCAGCGAGCGTCGTCACGAACCCGCCACGCGACTTCACGCCGGGCCGGCCGTCGATCTACCCGGACCCCGACGTGGTCGTCGTCGATCCGTCCTTTATCCCGTTGCGGCGAGCACAGGGCGCCATCTACCGCGTCTGGACCGGCGCCTTGTGGGCCGAAGGACCGACATGGTCGAACCAGGGCCAATACCTCGTCTTCAGCGACGTCTCGGGCAACACCCTTTACCGCTATATCTGGGACGATGGGCGGGTGACCGCGTTCCGCCGGCCATCCAACAATGCCAATGGCAACGCCTTCGATTTTCAGGGCAGGCTGTTGTCGTGCGAGGACTTTTTTCGCCGTCTCGTGCGCTGGGAGCACGACGGCACGGTGACCGTGATCGCCGATTCATACCAGGGCAAGCCATTGAATTCTCCCAATGGTGTGGCACCCCATCCCGACGGCAGCATCTGGTTCACCGATCCCGGCTATGGCGATCAGATCGCTGAGGGTCACCCCGATGAGGCCGGCGGCCCCACCAACCCGCAAGGGATCTTAAACCCGCGGATTGGCGCCGAGAATGCCGGCGCCATTGACGGGAAGAAGCGCGAATTGCCGACCAACACCTACCGCTGGGACCCGAGCGGCAAGCTCGATGTCGTGGTCCCCGAGGAGGTGGTTCCCGACCCGAACGGCCTCTGCTTTTCGCCCGACCACAGGACATTCTACTTGATCAGCACCGGCAAGGGCCCGGGCGACACCGGGACCGGCGGGAAGGGTGTCATTTATGCCTTCGATCTCGATGGCGCAAAGCTCACCAACAAACGCCTGTTCACCGACATGATGGTGGACGGGGTCAAAGGCGGGCCAGACGACATGTGCGCCGACGTCTTCGGCAATCTGTGGTGTGCCTCCAATGCGCCGCTCGGCTATGCCGGCGTACTGGTATTCAATCCGGCGGGCAAATTGATCGGCCGCATCCGCCTCCCTGAGGTGTGTGCCAACCTGACCTTTGGCGGCCCCAAGCGCGACCGCCTGTTCATGGCCGCGAGCCAGTCTCTGTACATGATGGAGACCGCAACCCAGGGCGCCGCCCCCGGCTGACTGTGGATCGGCGTGGAATTTTCCACACCGATTCGGGGGCCCAATTGCGCGCCGTTTGACAGGTCTCATTATCATCCACCCGCCAGCTCCCCGAGGCGGCCGGCGCCAATGCCAGCGCAGCCGCTTCTCGATCTCGGGCGCGTACTTCTGGACCCACCTGTAGATGGTCGAGTGATCGACTGACACACCCCGTTCGGCTATCATCTGCTCGAGATCTCGATAGCTTATGCCGTAGCGGCAATACCAACGCACCGCCCAGAGCACGATCTCGCCTCCAAAGTGGCGCCCCTTGAAATCCGACACGGCCCGGCCTCCCCTCGATCGAGGCCTTTCATCGTGGGCGCCGAAGGCTTTGCAACAGAGCCCCGTCCATAGCTCTTGCATTTGGGCCGGCTACGGCTTTTCTCCTGGTATGGTCTACCCGCCGCCGGCGATTGGGTTGAGGATGCGCCGCCAATCTCTATCCCCAAGTCGCATCGCTCGTGCTGGAAAGCCCGGCAACGATTGACAAAGGTTACCCCCGTGCGACCAACTGACCAGCATGGCTAAGGCTCGAAGGTGTCGGGATATTTTACAAATTCCGCCCGGTGGGTTGGACGCACATCGCTTCATTAACCATAAGTAATTATAATAGTCCCAAAGTGTAGCAACAGGACGAGCCCGGAAAGCCGCTGCTGTCATCAGACCAGGTAACGGCACGACGAGAATAGCGCAGCCAGTGGTGCGCCCAAATCGCTGTCGGGATATTTTACAAATTCCGCCCGGTGGGCTGCGCGCATACCGCCACATTAACCGTAAGTTATTATGATGGCTATCAAAATCAAAGCTGGCACGGGAGTTGCGCCAGACGGAGGCAGAATCGGATGAGTGGAGCTTGGAATTAAGATGATCCTTCGGAACCTGACCGCAATGGCCGCTGCGGCGGCTGCTTTGACCATCGCCGCGCAGGCGCGCGCCGATGTTATAGACTTTTTCCTAAACCAGCCCGAATGCACTAATAGTTGTACTGTCGTTCCGCCGACCATCCCGAACTCGTCAGCCGTCGAAGTAATCGTCACAGACACGAGTACCACCAGTGCAACGGTCGAATTCGTAGGGCCAGGCGGTAGCAACGTCGACACCCCCGCTTATATCAATGTTAGCGGGAGCTTCTCCGCGACAGTATCGATCCCCGGAGGCGTTGTCCCCCCGGGAGGATTTGATCAATTCGGGACGATGACGGTGGGAACCGGTGCTGTTAAGGCTCCTACAGTGACATTTACCTTGATGGCTACCGACGACAACTCCTGGGCAGACGCAGCTGCCGTCCTCACCCCCACCACTAACTTCAACCCGATCTATGGCCATGGCTTTGAGGCCGAAACGGCCACGTCGGATGCCGGCTTTTTCACACCCGCACCTATTCCCGAGCCCTCGTCGCTTGCCTTGTTCGGTGCGGCGTTTGCCGGGCTAGGCGTGTTCTATCGCCGTCGCCGGTCAATGTAACACAGACCCACATCGAAAAAAACACCGTGCTGGCCGCCCTCGCGCTGTCCGTCGTCCTAAGGCGCGGGGCGTCAGGCTCGACCGCAAACCGAAACCGACGAACCACCAAAAAGCGCGAGGCGACCCGCGGACGCTGTGATGGCGAGCCTCACCGCGAGATCGCTCGCAGCTACAACGTCTCGCACACAATTTCAAGACCAACGGGCGTGAGCGGGCACTAGTGGGCATACCCACTACCAGTCCGCGTCGGGCTACGTCGGCTCCGGTGGCGCAGAAATGACGCCAGAAAGGACGGTGCCTCGACGTTTTTCTGACATCCCCTGTCCATCCTATCTAGGCGCTAACAGAAGGTGGCTGGTGATGGATGGCTCTTTTGTATTGTATCGGAGAGTTTATTATGTTGAGCTTGCAAGCCAATTGCGAAGTCTGGCTCATCAAGCGCTTTTTGCAGCGGCCAGGAGCGAATTAATCAGACTTGCCAAGCGTTTTGATTCAGTGTCCGTTGGAAGACAGGCGGATGCGAGCGCACCGGGGGGGCCCTTCGCCGAGGATGAATGCGTCTCGGTCACGGCATCGCCGAGCTAAAGCTCCAAAGGGAGGGTAAGGTATCATCGCCTACGCATGTAGGCGCCCAATCAAAATGTCACCCGGGACCTTATCCAGCTGCCGTTGATCGGTCGACGACTGGGCGCTTGCGGCGACGACTCACCGCGAAGCCGATGACCCCTGCACCAAGCAGAGCAATCGTCGTCGGTTCAGGCCCAACTTCCGCAGTTTTGAGCAGATCGGCGTGGAATAAGGGCTCTGGCGCTCGGTGAAGGACGCCTGCCGACGCTTGGACCCGCCCGGGCTCGCGTAGCGTCCACTAAGCCGATAGTGGACACTTCCGTTGCTGTCTCCGCCATGCCCCAAATCATCGCCCCAGGCGGCAACCGGCGGCAGGCGTCCTTCACCGAGAAGCTATGGGGCGCGGCGGAGGTGTATCCCGTCCGGCGGCGAGGATCGAGGGAGTTGCCCCATGGCCAAGGTAGATGATCTGGGCCGATCGCTGACGGCGTTGGCTCAGGAGGAGACGCTGATTTGTGTTGTCGAACTGAGCCAGTCGAGTTGGCTGGTCGCCGGGATGGTTCCCGGTGTCGCGCGGCGGCCGTTGAAAAAGCTCGAAGCCGATGCAGCGGCGTTGATGCGAGTTATCGAGCGCTAGCGTAACGAAGCGATCCGGGCCGGCCAAACAGTTAGCCGGGTGGCGCTTGCCTACGAGGCCGGGCGCGACGGATTTTGGCTGGCGCGGTGGCTGCGCCACCGCGGGGTGGAGGTGCATGTGATCCATTCGACCAGCGTGGCCGTCTCCCGTGAGCATCGGCGAGCAAAGACCGACCGGCTCGACACGGCGATGCTGATGCGCGTGTTCGTCGGATGGCTTCGTGGAGAACGTGGCCACTGCAGTATGGTCACCGTGCCGACAATGGAGGAAGAAGATGCCAAGCGACCCGGTCGGGAACGCGAGAGCCTGGTAGGCGAACGCACGCGCATCATCAATCGGATGAAGGCTGCTTTGGCCCGCCTTGGGATTCGCGGCTTCAAGCCTGAGCTGCGGCGCGCGCCAGAACGCCTCGAGAGCTTGAGAACGCCCGAGAACACTGCCCTACCGCCCAACACGCTGGCAGCGGTCCGCCGTGACATGGCACGGCTTGTGGTCTTGCGAGAGCAGATCAAGGAAATCGAGCAGGCCAGGCTGGAGGGTATAGGCCGGATGCCGGACGATCCGGCGAATGCCAGGGTGCGCCTGTTGGCCCGCGTCGTCGGTCTCGGCATCGAGAGCGCAGATATGCTTGTCCGGGAGGTCCTGCTTCGCGATTTCAGAGATCGACGGGCGGTTGCACGCTACGCCGGGCTCACCGGCGCGCCCGACGAGAGCGGCAGCAAGCGCCGGGAAAAGGGGCTCGCCAAATCCGGCAACAGCCGAGTGCGGCGCGGTCTGATCCAGATCGCATGGCGATTTCTCGTTTTTCAGCGGGACAGCGCCCTTGCCCGCTGGTACGTCAAACGGACCTCCGGCCTCAATGGCGCGCGCAAGACGACCATGATCGTCGCGCTCGCGCGAAAACTGCTGATCGCTCTTTGGCGCCTAGCGACCACTGGCTTGGTGCCTGATGGAGTCGTATTGAGACCAGCGATCTGACCATCCGCTGATCTGCTGGTACCCAATTCGACCCGAGGTGGCGGCGCCCGAGTAAGCGCATGGCCCTCATGCCGTACCGAGAATGGGCCCGTCGTCTCCGAGCTTCGCTGCCGAAGCGCATCCGCTGCTTCATGGTCGGGATCCCCGCAGGATCCAACCGAATACAAGGTTGCGGCGCGAGCCTCGCGCCAAAATGGCGGGCTCTCCTCGGTTCGTCTCGATCAGCACTTCCCAGAACTCTTGTCGCGATCGCGTCCCACCTTGACACCAAAAAGCCCATACAAGCGCTTACGGATTGGCGGAAAAACTCGATGAAGCTCCGCCGGATCGATCATGTAAGAGCCGTCATCGTTTTTGTTGCTGATATAATATCGGTTTTTATCTGTGCGCCTCAGACACCTCTTCGCGATAAATCTTCAGCCCGCGCCGCCGCGTAGCTGCTCAGGCTGGGCGTGGACGACGGGGTAGGGGCGTGGCTCGAGGCGGAAAAACTTGCATCGAGGGAGAAAGATGCAACGCTTGTCGAAATTCAGGTTGGCAAGTTTCGCTGTAGCTGCCGTGGCCGGCGTGATCTTAGCGCTTTCAGCGAAGGCGGCGATCGCACAGCAATATCCGGGTTCGGGTGGCCCGGTTGTGACGGCCGCACCGCCGCCGCCTTCCACAACCCCGGCGCCGGGCTTGGCGCCGCCACCCACCCCGGCATATCCGCTGCCGGCCGCTATGGCGCCGGTGCTGGTGCCACCACCCGCGACGCTGCCGGGTTCGCCGAGCTTTCTCAGCGGATTGCAGGTGATCGGCTACCCCTATTTGTGGCTGGCCGGGCTCAATATGGCGATAGAGACGCCGCTCGCACGCGCGCCGGAGGTCAATATCAGCGCCGGTGCCGGGGAGATCCTCGGCAACATCAGCTACATGCCGTTTATGGGCTCGACCGAACTGCGCTACGGACCATTCGGCGTGCTGGCCGACGGGCTGCACGTGCCGCTCGTCGTGCCGATCACGACCCGTAATATATTCTTTAGGGGCGGCAGCAGCGCGGCGATGCTGAACGTCGCGACCGGCGACGCGCTCTACCGCCTGCTCGATCAGCCGGGGCAGACGGTCGACGCTGGTCTCGGTTTCCGGTTTTGGGATGCTTCGACCGTAACGACATTGTACGGTCGATTTCTGGTGCCGACGCAACAGGTCAACGATTCGGGCAGCTGGACCGATCCGTTGATCGCGGTGCGCTATCATCGGGCGCTCGGCTACGGGTTCGGACTGACTGCCTATGGTGATGTCGGCGGGTTCGGGATCGCCGCCCACTCCGATTGGGAGATCACCAGCCTGCTCGATTATGTCTGGAACCCCCAGCTAACTTTCCAAGTCGGCTATCGCAGCCTCAACCTCGCCTATTCGGCCTCGAGTAGACCGCTCGGTTTCAATGTGCACATGAAGGGGCCGCTGCTCGGCTTGACGCTGCGGTTTTGAGGCGGAGCCGTTGATCCAAAGCGAGCCGGCAGCGTATTGCTTACGCCACAGATCGACCACTTGCTCGGCACTCGCACTGGTACGTGGCGTGTGGCACGGCCGACGGGAGGATACCTGGTTTTATGCGAAACCGCCCTTCAGCTACGGAATGTCCATGAAGCTCTCTGATGTCGTACGCGCCGCACTGATGTTGGTCATCGGGTTCGGCCCGATTTTCGGCTGCGATGCCGTGCGGGCCAGCGGCAGGCCCAACATCCTTCTGATCATGGCAGACGACCTTGGATATTCCGATGTCAGCCCGTATGGCGGCGAAATATTCACTCCGAATATCGCCAGCCTCGCCAATCAAGGCACAATGTTGACCGACTTCCACGTCGCTGCGTACTGCGCGCCCACGCGCAGCATGTTGCTGACCGGCGTAGACAATCACGTCGTCGGTCTCGGCAACATGATCGAATTGGTGGCCGACAACCAGATCGGCAGACCGGGCTACGAAGGTTATTTAAACGGCCGCGCAACAACCTTGGCGACGATGCTCCGCAATGCTGGCTATCACACCTACATGGCCGGCAAATGGCACCTCGGAAAGACACCCGAATCCATCCCCGCCGCGCAAGGGTTCGAACGGTCGGTTGGGGTTTTGGAAGGCGGCGCCGACAACTGGCAGAACAAATCCTATTCTCCGGGCTACAAGGCAGTGCATTTTTTCGACGGCCGCAAGGAGCTCGCGCTCCCCGAGGATTTTTACTCCACCAAGTTCTACGCCGATCGAATGATCGGCTACATCGATGCCGGCGCTGCCGACGGCAAACCTTTCTTCGGCTATCTTGCGTTCCAGGCCGTGCATCAGCCGCATCAGGCACCCGCGGACTTCACCGCTCGCTATATCTCGACTTATCAGGCCGGTTGGGCGGCAATTTCTCTGTTCCGTTACCAGCGCGAGGTCGAGATGGGGCTAATGCCGGCTGGGCTGACGATGAAACGCTCGCCCGTTGTCCCGGCTTGGAACACCTTGTCTCCTGACGAGCAACGAATGAATGTCAAGCGAATGGCAGTTTACGCCGGAATGCTCGAATATATGGATATGAGTATTGGTCGGGTGCTCGATCACCTTAAAGCCAAAGGCATGCTCGATGACACCGTCGTGGTTTTTATGAGCGACAACGGGGGCGAGGCTGCTAAACTTGAGGCGCTTTTTCCAGCCTATTATGCTAAAAACTTCGATCTCAGCTACGAGCACCTGGGGGAGAAGGGCTCGTATTCGGAATATGGGCCGGGCTGGGCGTCGACCTCGATGACACCATTCAGCAACTTTAAGGGATCGGCAGCAGAGGGCGGGGTACGCGCACCTTTTATCATCCGCTATCCTGGCCATGTGAGCGAAGGCGGCAGGTCAGCTGCATTTGCCTACGTACTCGACGTCGTCCCGACGCTGCTCGACTACGCCGGCGTAAAGCCGTCACCCAACCAGTCTGCGCCGCTGGACGGCAAAAGCATGGCAGAATTGCTCGGCGGTAAATCGATGCTGATCCATCCGCCCACCGAGCCGGTCGGATACGAGGCTGCCGGCAGTGCGGCACTCTACCTTGGTGATTATAAGCTGGTCCGCAGTGTTCCGCCTTATGGCGATGCGAAATGGCGGCTCTATAATCTTGCCGGCGATCCGACTGAGTTGCACGACCTGAGCGGGTCACAACCGAGCCTGATGAGAAAGATGGTTGCAGACTACGCGGCCTATGCGACTAGCAAAGGTGTCATCGAGGTGCCTGATGGCTACGATGTCATGAAGCAAGCCCAGGCCAACGCAGCCAAAAAGTAGGTGGCACGACAATCGAATTTTGTCCCTCGCCGCGGCGATTTTGTCCACTGATTTCACGGCGGTAAAATCACCGATGCCGAGTTGGCCAGAACTAACGATCCACGCATTTTTGTAGCAGGCATTTATCAACCAAACGCAGTGAAGTTTCTGGTGCAAGAAAGAGTTTTGTGCGATTCTAATAGCTTGCGAAATACGAGGTTCGGGCAATGTCGGGCGCGGTCGGTGAGGTGCTGTTGGGGATCCGCACCGTCGCGGAGATGGTCGAGGCGTTTCGGGATGAGGAGCGCTGTCGGCGCCTGCTCGAAGCGATGGTACGGCCCCATGGCCGGGTGTGTCCGGCGTGCGGCTACAAGCGCTCGATCGCGCTGGCCGGACGCGACATGAGCCAATACCGGGCACGGCCTGGTCTGTACCAGTGCTCCAATGGCGCCTGCTGTTTTCAATTTACCGCGACGACGCGCACGCCGCTGCACGCCACCAAGCTGCCGCTGAGCACCTGGCTCAAAGCCTTGTGGCTGATCCTGCAATCGGACAAGGGGCTGTCCTCAATCCGGTTAGCCGAGGCGCTGGGGTGAGCCAGCCGACGGCGTGGCGCATAGGACATGCCTTGCGCCTGATGCTGGCGCGCGAGAACCCGCTCGGCGGCACGGTCGAGATCGATGAGTTCTTTCTCGGCGGACGGCCCAAGAAGAACCCTGACGAGCCGCCGCCGGGCCGCGGCCGCAAGGGTTTGCGGCGGACGACAAAGCACCCGGTCCTGGCGGTGGTGCAGCGACCGGCGGGGACTTCTCTGGGCGCCCCCGCCGGCGATGCCCGGGCTTCAATTGTCACCAATCTCGCGATGGATGAGGTCGAACGCGTGCTCGAGCAAGCGGTCGAGCCGACGGCCCATTTGATGAGCGATGAGGCGAAGGCGTTTGTCGCTGTCGGCCAGAACTTCGCCGCACACGAGACGGTTCAGCATGGGCGCCGCGAATATGTTCGCGGCCCGGTTCACGCCAACTCGGTCGAGGGCTTCAATCTGCGGGTGCAGCGTACGGTAGCCGGTGCCTTTCATCACATCAGCCCCGAGCATGCCGAGCTCTATTTCCACGAAATCGGCTTTCGCTGGTCGCAGCGCATTGTCGAAGGCAAGGTCGTCCGCCGCAACCGCCATGGCCGCGAGAAGACCCGCACCCTGTGGTCACGGGTGCCGCCGGCGCTCCAGCTGCCGCAGATCTTCCGCGTCGCCATCGGACGACAGATGCGGCGCACCCGCAGCGGCGGCATCGCCATCAAATCTGCTATCGCTGCGTTTGGTTGATAAACGCCTGCTACGAAAAAGTACGTTTCGTTAGTTCTGGCCTTTCGGGCAGATCAATGCTGAGCCGGCGGGTCGGCTCGGCCTTGGCCGGTTTTGTGGCAACCCCCGAACGCGTGTTTGTGGTCTCCCCCATTTCCACTTTTGTGGGTTCAAGCCATTCCGCATTGAATTGCGGTGCATCAATAGTGTTCGGGTTACTGATCACATTTGTGGGTTCCCGTTTTTCCACACTTGTGGCGCCGCGGCCGCGGGTATCCTGGCCGGCGCCGCCACGCTCGAACGCGGATATACCTCATACCCACCTGAGTTGAAGCTGACTCGCCAAAAGGATTGCATTGGGGCGTGGCGGTAAGTAGGCCTAGACCCAACAGTCGTGTCACCAGCCGCCAAATTGGGCAACGGATGCGAAGTTGGCGTCACTGGATGATTTGTTAAAAGATGTACGGAAAGCCGCGTCGAGGAGAAGCGCAGGGGTGAACGGTGCGTAGAGCTGCTGGACGGCACGGTCGAGGCAGACGCTGTTCCGGTTCACAATCGTCGTGATCAAGCTGATATGAGCACGGGGGCTCTGGTTCTCGAAGTTGCGATCACGCATCGTTAATCGCGCAATCGGTGCCAGCTGCTGTTATCCGGACTCCAGAAAGGAGTAAGGTGCCGTTGGGCGTCATCCGGAGAATGTCGGATGAAAATGCGGGTTGCCGATGGACGGGCTGAGACGATTTCCCCCGAACATGCCGCTGGGTTCGTGAAGTCCGGCATGTGGCTCGATTACGGTGCGTCGACCTGTCAACCGGATGTGTTCGACCGCGCGCTTGCCGCTCGGGTTAAAGAATTCTCGGACGTCAAAATCAGAAGTTGTTTCACACTAAAACCGCGCGCCGTATTGGAAGCCGATCCGAATGCCGAGCGCGTTCTTTCGGTCAGCATGCATTTCAGCGGCTACGACCGCAGACGGCACGACGCTGGCGGGTGTGTCTACCTGCCGATCAATTTCGGCGAGGTTCCCGATTATTATCGGCGGTTTGTAGACCCGGTCGACATCGTCGTGATCCAGACCTGCCCGATCGACGCGAACGGTTTTTTCAATCTGAGCGTCAGCAGCCTTTACCATCGGGCCCTTATAGAGCGGGCGCGGATGGTGATTATCGAGACAAATTCGGCGCTGCCCTACGTCTACGGCGACTCAGTCGGCATTCATGCCAGCGAGGTCGACTATGTCATCGAGGGCGATAACGTGCCGCCGCCGGCGCTGCCAAATGCGCCTGTCAGTGACATTGATCGTGCGATCGCGCGGACAATTGCCAGCGAAATCGAGGACGGAGCATGTCTTCAAATCGGCATCGGCGGCATGCCGAACGCCGTGTGTATGCTATTGCTCGAAAGCGGCGTCCGCGACCTCGGTATCCATTCGGAGATGATGTCGGAAGGTATGGTGGAACTTTACAAGGCCGGACGCATCACGGGCGCACGCAAGACAATCGATCGCGGCAAGCAAGTCTATTCCTTTGCGTTGGGCTCGCGTGACCTTTATACGGCGCTCGACCGAAATCCCGACATGCGCGCCATGCCACTAGAATACACCAATTTACCGCACATGATTATGCAGAACGACAATGTCGTGGCCATAAATGCAACCACGCAAATCGACCTGCAAGGACAAGCCGCCTCGGAATCCGACGGCAACCGACATATCAGCGGCACTGGCGGTCAGGCACAATTCGTACGTGGCGCGTATGCGTCGGAAGGCGGCAAATCTTTCATCTGCCTGTCCTCGACCTACGACAGACACAGCGAGCGGCGCAGCCGTATCGTGCTCAACCTGACGCCGGGCAACATCGTCACGACGACGCGCAGCGACATGATGTATGTCGTAACAGAATACGGCATCGTCAATCTGAAGGGCAAATCCGTGCCCGAGCGTGCCAAGGCCTTGATCGATCTCGCGCATCCCGATTTCCGTGAGGGGCTGGAGCGGCAAGCCTATGAAACCCGCCTAATTCCGCGCGGGTTTACGTTCTAGCTGCGGGCTTGTCATGCCCAAGGTAACGGGAATCATCTCCAGAGGCCTTCGAACCGGCTCCCCGCGATCCGCGTGTAATGGGCAGTGTGTTTCGGGTCTCGGTGTCCGAGGTAGTCCTGGATGAGCCGCAGATCGTAGCCGCGATTGGCGAGATAGAAGCCGCATGAATGGCGCAGCATGTGCGGGTGGACGGGCGGCAGTCCGGCCCGCCTCGCGGCCATGGCGATGAGATAATTGACCGACTGGCGCGTGAGCGGCTGCTCCCGCTCCGACACGAAGAGCCAGGGCAGCGCATCCCTGCGGATGGCGAGATAGCGTTTGATGGCGCGCAGCTCGTCGCCGGCGATCGGATGCTCGACCGCCAGCCCGTTCTTGAGCCTGCGGATCCATAGCCGGGCATGGTCGAGATCGACCTCGTCGCGGCGCAGACCGATCGCCTCGCTGACGCGCAGGCCATGGCGAAACATCGCCAGAAGCAGCAGGTAATCGCGGATGCCATGACGCCCGGTCTTGGCGGCATCGAGCAAGACAGCGATTTCACTGTCGCTCAAGAAATCCTTGCCGCGCTCATGGGCATCCGTGGCGACGGACGTCGTGCTTTTTACATTTCGCCCCCCGAGAGTAGGTGCCGCCACCATCAAAGCCCCGCGGATTTCCGCCTGCGGCACCGTAGCACTCTTTACAGAATGCGGCTTTTGTAAAGAGTCGTGGACCCCGCCTCGACCAACCGACCTTCGCCCAAAATTGGCAGCCGTCAAGGAACCTCCCGCCGTGGAGCGAGCGATGCTGACGCTCCCGGAGCTGGCGTTTGTTTTGTCATGACCAAGCACCACGGCACTCGGCTCGGGTTCGCGGTGCTGCTGGCGTTCTTCCGAAACCAGGGGCGGTTTCCGCGAACCGCCCGCGAGATTGATGCCGCCTTTGTGGAGGCGATCGCTCGGCAGCTCGTCATTACGGCGCCGCCTGACTTTGCGCCGATCCTGACGGGACGGACTGCCGAACGGCACCGCGCCGAAATTCGCGCGCTGACGGGTTTTCGGGAAGCCACCGTCGCCGATGCGGCGCTGCTCGAAGATTGGCTGCGCTATCAAGTGGCAGCTGTCGGGGTGGTTCCGGATCAACTCGTTGCGCTGTTGCAGAGCCGATGTCGCGAGCTTTCGCTTGAGCCGCCTGCCGCCGATCGCGTCGACCGCATCGTCCGCGCCGCAATTCGCGCCTATGACGAGCGGTTTTGTACCGGCATCCTTGGCCGCCTCGACCTGGCGACACGAGAGCGGCTGGAAGCGCTGCTGCGTCCGGCGGCGAACGAATCCGAGGAGCCGCCGCCGGATCAGGCGACCGGCATGATGCCGGCATTGCTTCTGTGGTTGCGCGGCGATCCGGGCAAGCCGAGCCTGGCCAGTGTCCAGGATGCCCTGGCCAAGCTGGAGCTGATCCGCAGCATCGGGTTGCCCGCCGATTTGTTTGACGGGGCGCTCCCTCACGAGCTCGATCGCTATCGGCGGCGCGTCACCGCCGAGGCCCCTTACGAACTTCGTCGGCATCCGCAGGCGGCCAGACTGACATGGCTCGCCGCTTTCGCGCATCTGCACGCCCGGACGTTGACGGACGACCTGGCCGATCTTCTGATCGAGACCATTCATCACATCGGCGCCCGCGCCGAGCGCCGGGTGGAGCGCGAATTGCTCGACGATCTGAAACGCGTCTCCGGCAAGCAAAACCTCCTGTTCGACCTCGCCGGCGCGACGCTCGAACAGCCCGACGGTATCGTCCGCGACGTTGTTTTTCCCGTCGTCAGCGAACAGACCCTGCGTGATCTGGTCAAGGAGGCCAAGGCCACGGGCCCCGGCTACAGGACAACGCTGCGAACCGTGATCCGCAATTCCTACAAGGGCCATTACCGTCGCGTGGTGCCCGAGATCCTGCAGCGCCTGGAATTCCGCTCGAACAACGCCCACCATCGCCCAATCATTCAGGCGCTCGATCTGCTGAAGCGGCATGCCGGGACCAGGCGGCAAACCTTCCCCGCCGACGAAGCGGTGCCGATCGACGGCATCGTGCCGGGCCTGTGGCGCGAAGCGGTCGTCGAAAAAGACGCCAAGGGGCGTCAACGCATCAACCGGATTACCTACGAAATCTGCGTTTTGGAGGCCTTGCGCGACAAGCTTCGGTGCAAGGAAGTCTGGGTGGTCGGCGCCAATCGATACCGCAACCCGGATGAAGATCTTCCGGCCGACTTCGAGATTCAGCGCATCCCTTATTACGAGGCGTTGAAGCTGCCGCTCGACGCCGACCGCTTTATTGCCGACCTCCAGTCAGAAATGCGCGAGGCACTGCACATCCTCGATGCCGGCATGCCGCGCGATCGCCGCGTCCGGATCGAGCGGAAACGCGGAAAGGATGGCTGGATCACGGTGACGCCGTTCGATCCCCTGCCCGAAGCCCCGAACCTGACTGCGGTCAAGGCCGAAACCGTCGCGACCTGGCCGATGACCAGCCTCCTCGACATGCTCAAGGAGGCCGACCTCCGCCTGAATTTCACCGACGCCCTGAAGAGCGCGACGGCTTACGAGACCCTCGATCGCTTGGTTCTCCGGCCGCGGTTCCTGCTTTGCCTCCACGGCCTTGGCACCAATGCCGGATTTCAGCGCATGGCGGGTCTCCACTCCGGGACGACCGCCAGGGACCTCGCCTATGTCCGGCGCCGGTACGTCACGGTCGACGCCTTGCGGCAGGCCATCGCCATCGTCACAAACGGCACGCTGCGGGCTCGCAATCCCGCCATCTGGGGCGAGGGAACGACGGCCTGCGCATCGGATTCCAAGCACTTCGGCGCCTGGGACCAGAACCTGACGACGCAATGGCACATGCGCTACGGCGGGCGCGGTGTCATGATCTATTGGCATGTCGAGCGCAACTCGCTGTGCATTCATTCGCAGCTCAAATCCCCATCCTCCTCCGAGGTCGCTTCGATGATCGAGGGGGTGGTTCACCACTGCACCGAGATGGAGGTCGATCGGCAGTACGTCGATTCCCACGGCCAGAGCACGATCGCCTTCGCGTTCTGCCGGTTGCTGGCTTTTCAGCTGATGCCGCGGTTGAAGGCGATCCCCTTGCAGAAATTGTCCAGGCCCGATGCCGGACGACCGGATGCGTACCCCAACCTGCAGGCCATCCTGACAAAGCCGATCGATTGGGAAGTGATCCGCCAACAATACGACCAGATGGTCAAATACGTGACGGCCGTCCGCCTCGGCACGGCCGAAACCGAAGCGATCCTGCGCCGCTTCGTCCGCAGCAACATTCAGCATCCGACCTATAAAGCCTTCGCCGAACTCGGCAAGGCGGTCAAAACGATCTTCCTGTGCCGGTACCTGCACAGCGAAGACCTGCGTCGCGAGATCAACGAGGGCCTCAACGTCATCGAGCAATGGAACAGCGCCAACGATTTCATCTTCTTCGCGCGGCGGGGCGAAATGGTCAGCAACCGCCGCGAGGATCACGAAATCAGCATGCTGGCACTGCACCTGCTCCAGAATTGCATGGTGTACATCAACACCCTGATGGTGCAGCAGGTCTTGGCGCAGCCGCACTGGTCGGGGAAACTCACCGCCCGCGATCTCGGCGCCCTGACCCCACTCTTCTGGGAGCACGTCAACCCATACGGCCGCTTCGAGCTCGATATGAGCGCCCGCCTGCCAATCGACTGATCGATTTGGCGGCTGGTGACACGACTGTTGGGTCTAGGCCAAGTAGCAGATGTTGTGGTTGGGGGACGGGGTGACCGCAATGCCTGCTCTGAGGATCCGGGACGACATCAGTTCGGATGAGCTCCGCCGGCAAGCCCGGCGAGACGGTAACGGCCGGGTCAGCGCCCGATTGATCGCGCTC
>DATJSH010000284.1:0-9931 GCA_035504235.1 Allostellaceae bacterium
AGCGGGGCGGAATCGGGCATCGGACATCTCCTCGCGTCGTTATGACGACCCGGGAGAGATGCCGGCGGGGATATCTGGCTGCGACGCCCTGTCCCTACGCCGGCACGACCCGGATCAGGTTCAAAGGGTTTCCGCATCAAGCGGATCTCAGCCCTCGCCTGGGCACCCCTTGGACTGGCGCAATTAAGGGCAGGTTGTCGCGGAAGCGTCAAGTAACCTTCCCGCCGAGGACGGCGGCTTTGCGGTTCTTGTCGCGCGCGGCGGTGGAGCAGCGCCAGGACAGCGACGACGATCGCGCGAAAACAGCGGCGGAACAGCGGAAAACCCGCTGCCGCGGAGGGGACGGCGATAAGGGTCGCCGGTCGTCACGCCCCTAGATACCCATTTTGTTCTCATCTTCAAAGGGGGCGTGATGGTTCGGCGACGCTATGCTCCGCCCGGCGGCTCGGTCAGGAAGCGGTGGGCGATGGCGGCGTGCATGGCGATCCCGGTCGCCATGGCGTCCTCATTGAGGATCATGTGGTTGGAGTGGCACGAGGCGACGTGGTCGTGGTCGCTGTGTCCCTCGGGCATGACGCCGAGGAACATCATGCAGCCGGGCATGCGCTGCAGCACGTAGGAGAAATCCTCGGCGCCCATAAACGGCGCCGGCATCGGGATGTAATTGTCGGCGCCGATAAGGTCGGTCGCCACCCCGCGCGCGAAATCGACAAAGCCCGGATCGTTGACCGTGACCGGATAGCCGGTGCGGATGTTGATTTCGGCCGTGCAGGAATGCGCCGCCGCGATGTTGGTCGCGACGCGCTGGATGCCCGCCTTGGCGGTCTCGCGCGCCGCCTCGGATGTCGTGCGCAGCGTGCCGAGCATGTCGACCGTCTCGGGGATGACGTTGCTCGCCGTGCCGCCGGCGATCTTGCCGACAGTCAGCACCGCCGGATCGAAGACATTCATGCGCCGCGTGATCATCGCGTGCAGCGCCAGCCCGATCTCGCAGGCGACCGGGACGGGATCGACCGCGAGATGCGGCATCGAGGCATGGCCGCCGCTGCCCTTGACCTTGATCGTCCAGGTATCGACCGAGGCGAGGATCGGCCCCGGCCGGCCGGCGATCGCGCCGGCCTTGAAATTGGGAAAGATGTGGAGCGCGAAGGCTGCGTCGGGCGTCGGGTCGGCGTCGAGCATCCCTTCGGCGATCATGTGCCGGGCGCCGGCATGCCCCTCCTCGCCGGGCTGGAACATGAACTTGACCGTGCCGGGCAGCTCGTCGCGATGGCGATGCAGCAAGTGCACCGCCTGCGCCAGTATCGCGGTGTGCGAATCGTGACCGCAGGCATGCATGCGGCCAGGGATTTGGCTGGCAAAATCGAGCCCGGTGTCCTCGGACATGGGCAACGCGTCCATGTCGCCGCGCAGGAGGATGGTGCGACCGCTCTGCGAGCCGGATTTGGTGCCGGTCAGCGATACGATGAGGCCTGAGGTCGATTTGCCGCGGGCGATCTCGACATCGAGGCCCGCCAGGCTGTCGAGCACCGCCTGGGTGGTGAGCGGCAGGTCGAGCCCCAGCTCGGGCTGGGCATGGATGCGCCGGCGCAGCGCCACCCCGGCGGGCAGCAGCTCCTTCGCCTCGTCCAGAAAGTTCGGCAGATCAGTCATATCGTCCTTCCGTCTTCCGCCCCGACGCTAGCCGCAGCCGATGATCGCCGCGCGGTCCCGCAGCCCATTGATGACATTGTAGGCGTTGATCTGCACCGCGGCCTGGACCAGTGGCGTCGCGTCGATGCCGCCGAGCGCCGCGTGGCGTTGCTGGGCGGCGATCTCGCGTCCGATCAGCGCGCATTCGCTCAGTGTCGCGGGGTCGAGCGCGACAGGGCGAACCACCGGCGGCGGCGGCGGCGGGACGCATCCCGCCAGGATGATCCCCATCGCCAGCGCCGCTATCTGCTTCATCGGAATGCGCTCCGCTCTCAACCGCGCGCAGCATAACCCGGCGCGAAGCCACCTGCGAGACCGGCGTGCTTTGCGTTCGGTCGTTTCGGGCGGCTTCATGTAAGATCGACTCACATGGCCTGGACACGACAAGACCCCGGCGCACGGCGCGGTTATCATCACGGCAATCTGCGCGAAGCGCTGATCGACGCGGCGCTCAACCTGATCGCGCAGAAAGGGCCGGCAGGGTTCACCTTTGCCGATGCGGCGCGCTCGGCGGGGGTCAGCTCGGCGGCGCCCTACCGGCATTTCCGCGACCGCGACGCGCTTTTGGCCGATGTCGCGCGGCGCGGCTTCGAGCTGTTCGAGACGCATCTGGAGAAGGCTTGGAACAACGGCAAGCCCGAGCCGTTTCGCGCCTTTGAGAATGTCGGCCGCGCCTATCTGAACTTTGCCCGCAACGAGCCGGCCTACTATTCGGCGATGTTCGAGGCCGGGGCACCGCTCGACAGCGACGCGGGGCTGCGCCAGGCGTCGGAGCGGGCGTTCGCGGTGCTGCGCCGCGCGTCGGAGGCGCTATCCGCGCATGCACCGGCCGAAAAGCGGCCGCCGGCGCTGATGATGAGCCTCCATATCTGGGCGCTGTCGCATGGCATCGCCTCACTCTTCGGGCGCGGCGATGCCGGGCGGCGCAGCCTGCCGATGTCGCCGGAGGATCTGCTCGAAGCCGGCGTGCTGGTCTATCTGCGCGGGCTCGGGCTGATCGGCGAGCGGTAGAAAAATTTCGCCGACGGACCGGCTTGACTCCGTCGTCGCGGCGGCCTAAGTGAATGTTAGTAACATTTACATAGGTGCGGCGATGACCCTCGTTGATCGCATCGACGATTTTGGCCGCGGCGGCTGGATCGCCGTCACCGTGGCGAGCTTTTTGATCTGCTGGCCGGTGGGTCTGGTGATTCTCGGCTTTCTTTACGGGAGTGGGCGGATGGGATGCTGGCACCATAATTACGGCGGCCAATGGGATGGCCGCTCAGGCGATCGCTGGCAGCGCAAGATGGATCGCATGCAGCGCGGGTTCGACCGCATGCAGCAGGGCATGGAGCGGATGCAGGCGGCGGCCGAACGGTTCCGCGGCGCGTGGCAGCGGCCGAACGACCAACGACCCGGCGATCAGCGGCCGGGCGCGCAGGCGTCGAGCGGCAATCGCGCTTTTGACGAATACCGCACCGAAACATTGCGCCGGCTCGAGGACGAGCAGCGCGAATTCATGGAATTCCTGGAACGGCTGCGCCAGGCCAAGGACAAGGCCGAATTCGACCAGTTCATGGCGGAGCGCCGTGGCATGCGCGACGTGACGCCCCCGGCGCCGCCGCAGCAATAATGGCCTCGGCGATCAGCAGACAGTAATCAGCAGCGGGTAATCAGCAAACGGGCGCCGGCTCGGCGAGGACCTCGCGCAGCACGCTCGCGAGGTCCCGCTTGCGGTAGGGCTTGTCGAGCAGCCGGAAATTGACGCCGAGCTCGCCGAGTTCGGCGACGCGTGTTCCCGGGAAGCCCGAGGTCAGCAGCACCCGGCCGCCCGGCCGCCGTCCGACAAACTCGCGGGCCAGCTGGCAGCCGTCGATCTCGCCCGGCATGACGATATCGCTGAGCAGCAGGTCCACCTCGACGCCGTCGTCGAGCAGCGCCAGCGCTGCGACGGCGTTGTCGGCCTCCCGCACGTCATAGCCGAGCTCGTCGAGCTGACGCACCAGCACGGCGCGCAGCTTCGCATTGTCTTCGACCACCAGGATTCGCTCGCCGGCTCCGTGGAGGCTCGCGGCGTCGCCCGAGGGCGCCTCGGCCTCCTCCGCCAAGGCTTCGCCGGGCCGCAGGTAAAGGCGGAACGTCGTGCCGCGTCCCGGCTCGCTGTAGACGTTGATGTGGCCGCCCGATTGTTTCATGAAGCCGAACACCATACTGAGGCCTAACCCAGTACCTTTGCCGGGTTCCTTTGTCGTGAAGAATGGCTCGAACACGCGGGTCAACACATCCGGCGGCATGCCCGTGCCGGTGTCGCTGACCTCAATCAGCACATAGCCGCCGGGTGTCACCTCGACGTGGTCGGCGGCGTAGTCGGCATCGAGGTAGCGCACGCCAGTGGTGATTGTCAGCCGCCCGCCATTCGGCATCGCGTCGCGTGCATTGTTGGCGAGGTTGGCGATGGCCGTTTCGAGCTGCGACGGATCCGCGACAATGGCGGGGATCGTTGCATCGAGATTGAGCGCGATCTCCACCCGCTCGCCGAGCGTGCGGCGCAACAGCTTGGTGATGTTCTCGATCAGTTTGTTGACCTCGATGCGCGCCGGGCGCAGCGGCTGGCGGCGCGCGAAGGCCAGCAGGCGCCGGGTCAGCTCGGCGCCGTTGAACGCGGCGGTGAGAGCCTCATCGACAAGCTCCTTCTGGCCGGCGGTCAGGACGTTCGCGTCGTCGAGCAGGTCGAGATTGCCGATGATGATGCCGAGATGGTTGTTGAAATCGTGGGCCAGTCCGCCGGTCAATTGGCCGAGCGCTTCCATCTTTTGCGACTGCTGCAGCAGCGCCTCAGCCTTCTGCCGTTCGCCGGTCTCGGCTTCGAGCTGGGTCGTGCGTTGGCGCACCCGCTCTTCGAGGTCGTGCGCATAGTCGTCGAGCAGCGCCTTTGCCGCGGCAAGACGGCTGTGCAGTCCGCCGGTCTCAACCAGCAGCACGCCGAGCACGAAACTCGCCGCTAAAAGACCGTAAGCCCGGCCGGCGTAGAAGCCGAGATCAGAGCGGTCTGCGTTAAGCACGGCGCTCAACGCGATGTCGAGCAACCAGGCGCACATGACGACGGCCAGCCAAAGATCGAGCACCGTCTTGTCGCGACGCGTCCACAACACGACAGCGGCCAACAGGCTGAGTACCCAGGTCGATGTCACCACGACGTCGTATGTCCCGCTATGGACATTGCCCGCCATGATCGTCGGCAATAGCGTGCCGGCGTGTGCCGCCATCCAGGTCAGCCCGATCGCCAGCACTGCGACAGCGGCGATCGCGATCGTCACGACGCCGCCGCTTCGATCGCTTTTCCAGGCCAATCCTCGCAGTGTCGCGTAGGCGATGACGAATAGCGGGAATCCACCGTGCCAGAACATGAACAGCCATGCGGTCGTCTGGCTGTCGCCGAAGACGCCGGCGGGCGCGAAACCGCCTGGAGAGCTCAACGCATGCGCGACGATCAGGGATGCGGTAAACAGATATCCCGCCGCCAGGACCGCCAAGCCGGGCGAGCGCGACCACCGGAACTGACCGAACAACAGCACCGCGGTAATCGCATCGCAGATCAGAAGCGCGGCCTCATAGGCGGGAATGAAGGCCGGAACGACGCCAAGCGACTGTCGCACCAGCGGAAATGCGACGAGGAACCCCAGAGCCGACAGCGAGAGGATAATGAGCGCCAGCCACTTGTCGCCGCGCGCCGCCGGGGTTGACGAAAGAAGGGCGTATCGTCGGCTGGGGGCCGCCGGCTCCGGATTTGGCGGATCGGGATTCGGCAATTGCGTAATGATGTGCACAACCGGCTGTACAGCCCCGTCGGCCACGCTGCGTCTCCACTCTTCGGGCAACATGCCCGAGGGACAGCCTTCGCCATTATGATTGAGAATAGATTAAATTTTCACAAACAAGCTTCGGTTGTGCCATCGCGAAAACGGGCGGCCACCTGGCCGCCCGTTCTTGTCCTTCCATCGGGGCCGGGCGCGGCCCGGCCGGCGTGAGCTATGCGTGGTGCGCCTTGTAGTGGCTGTTGCGCAGCACGCGGCCCGGCAGGTTGCCGGAATGCCTGCCGTCTTCCATCAGCACCTGGCCGTTGACGATCGTCATGTGGATACCCTGCGCCGGCTCCTTGATGCGCTTGGCGCCGGTCGGGAAGTCGTGCAGCACTTCCAAGGGCAGCGGCTTCACGGTGTCGGGGTCGAAAACGACGATGTCGGCGACCATGCCGGGGCGCAGCAATCCGCGGTCATAGAGACCGAAGATTGACGCCGACTCGAAGGTCAGCCGGCGCACCGCGGTTTCGAGGCTCATCGCCTTCTTCTCACGCACCCATTCGCTGAGCAGCCGGGTCGAGAAGCCGAAGCCGCTCTGGAACTGCACATGCGCGCCGCCATCCGAGAGGCCGATCACCGCGTTCGGGTAGGTGAGGATCTTGGCGACCGCCTCGTCGTCGACATTGTTCTCGCCGTGCAGCCATTCGGTGTCGAGGTTCTCCTCGACCGTCAGGTCGCACAGGCAGTCGATGACGCCCTTGCCCTGCTCCTTGGCGATTTGCCCGAGGGTCTTGCCCTCCATCCACTTATTCTTGTCGAGCACCGCGGTCTGCACGACCATATAATCCCACCAGGTCGAGCAGATGCCGATCGCCGGGCCGTTTTTGAACTCGATTGCCTCATCGTGGAGTTTCTTGCGGACTTCCGGATCGGCGTAGGCCTTGAGCTGGTCTTCCGGCGAGGACAGGCAGATCGGGTGCCATACCGCCATGCCGCGGAAGGTCTGGGTGTTGCGCATCTTGAAATAGTCGGTGATGCGGTTGGGCGTGCACATCGGGAAGGCGCGGATGCCCTTCGCGGTGGTCGCGTTGACCTGCTCCATCTGCTCCTGCCACTGGCCGGGGCGGCGCATCGTCTGGCCGAGATTGTTGTAGACGACGGCGCGGCCGGTCGCTTCGGAAAGCCGGCTCATCAGCGCGTCCTTCATCTCGGCGCCATTGCCGCCGCCCGACTGGATGAGACCGGTGCCCATCTCCTTGAGCACGTCGCCGAGCGCGAAGATTTCCTTTTCGTCGGCCCAGATCGCCGGGATGTGGACGCCCTGCGGGTCGAAATGGCCCTGGTTGCGCGACACGCTGAGGCCGAGCGCGCCGGCTTCCATGCCGTCACGCACCAGGCCCTGCATCTGGCGGATTTCATCGTCGGTCGCGGTGCGCTTCTGGCAGTCCTCGCCCATCACGTAATGGCGCACGGCCGTATGGCCGATCAGGTTGCCGATATTGACGCCGAGATTGCGGTCCATCTCGTCGAGATATTGCGGGAAGGTCTCCCAGGTGAATTCGAGCGTGTCGAGCACCTCCATCGGGATCGCCTCGACATAGGAGAGGAATTCGTTGAGGCGGCGCTGCTGCTTGCGGTCCTTCTTCACCGGGGCGAGCGACAGCGAGCAGTTGCCGAAGATCACGGTGGTCGCGCCGTGGTCGCAGGAGAACGAGCACAGCGGGTCCCAGGTGACCTGCGCATCGTAATGGCAATGGTTGTCGATAAAGCCCGGCGCCACGACCTGGCCGGCCGCATCGACCGTTCGGGTCGCAGGGCCGGACAATTTGCCGATCTCGACGATCCTGCCGTCCTTGATGCCGACATCGCCGCGATAGGCGGGGCCGCCCGAGCCGTCGACGATGCGGCCGTTCTTGATGAGGATGTCGTATGTCATTCCCGTTCCTTTCGTCACCCCGGCGAAGGCCGGGACCAGCGTTCAGTCATCCATGCGTCGGCGAGCCTGGACCCCGACCTGCGTCGGGGCGACGAGGCATACAGTGCCTCGTCAGTTGATCAGCCCGTAGAACTTCGCGGCGTTCTCGCAGGTGATCTTGTGGATTGTGTCGGCGCTCAGGCCGGCGAATTGTTCTTCGATGTATTTCGAAGATTCGGGCCAGACACCGTCGGGATGCGGATAGTCCGAACCCCACATCAGGGTTTCGAGACCGATCTCGTCGATCAGCTTGGGGCCGATGCGGTCGTATTGGAAGGTCGCCTTGCACTGGCGGCGCCAATATTCGCTGGGCTTCAGCTTCATCAGGTCGCGGAAGCGGTCCTCGAACTCGAAATCCATTCGGTCGAGCGCATAGGGCAACCAGCCGATGCCAGATTCGCCAAAGCCGATGCGCAGGTTCGGGTAGCGCTCCAGCACCCCGGCGCCGATGACCGCGGCGATGATCTGAATCAGGTTCATCTGGAACCCGGCAACCGTGGTGAACTGCGCCTGGCGCCGCATGCTCGGCGGCAACTGGTTGCGCACGCGCTGCGGCATTTGCGGGAAGGTGTGGAAATGCAGCGGCAGCTGCACCTCGTTGACCGCCTGCCACAGCGGCTCCCAGCACGGGTGCCACATCGGCTCCATATCCCACGAGCACGACAGTTCGAGGCCTTTGAGGCCCATCTTCGCGACACGGCGGACTTCCGCCGCCGCCGCCTCGATGTCGCCGTAGGGCAGGCAGGCGAGGCCGATCTGCCGGTCGGGATAGAAGCTGCAGAAATGCTTCAGATAGTCGTTGTAGATGCGCAGGCACTCATTGGCCGCCTCGTGGTCTTCGAGGCGCGAAACCACGCCCAGGATGCCGAAGATGATCTCGGCATCGACACCGTCCTTCTCCATTTCCTTGATGCGCAGATGCGGGTCACCCGGACGGCGTTCGCCGCGTTTTCCAGCTTCGTAAAGCCCGGTCTCGGCCATCTTGTCGACGCGATAGTTCTGGCCGGGGACAAATGGCGCGCCGACCGAGCCAACCGCGCCGGGGATGCCCATATGGGCGCCCTTCTTGGTGGTCCATTTCCGACCGTCCGGGCCGTCCTCGACATAGGGCATGCGCTCCTTGAACGCGCGCGTCGCATTCTCGACGAACAGCTCAGGCGGCAACCACGGCAGATCGAGATGGCAATCGGCCGAGATCCGGCGGTACTGCATGGCCCGCTCCTCCCCTATCACATTGTCGCGAGCACTCTACGCCGATTATCGAGGGTGAGTACCCACATCGGCGCATGGGCCGCGCCTAAGCTATGCGGCGCGCGCGTCCTCAAGGATCATCGCGGCGCATTTCTCGCCGATCATGATCGAGGGGGCGTTGGTGTTGCCGCCGGGGACCTGCGGCATGATCGAGGCGTCGGCGACGCGCAGGTGCTCGATGCCGTGCACCTTGAGACGCGGGTCGACGACATCGTCGACCGCGCGGCCCATGCGGCAGGTGCCGACCGGATGCAGATTGGAGACGCCGCGCACGCGGATCTCCTCGCGGATATCGTCATCGCTCTGGCAGCCGAGGCCGGGGATCACCTCCTCCATGACAAAGGGCTTGAGCGCCGGCTGCTCGGCGATCTTGCGGCTGAAGCGCGTGCCATAGATCAGCGCCTGGAAATCGTAGTCGCTGGCGAGGAAGTTGAAGCGGATCGCCGGCGCCGCCAGCGGATCGGCGCTCTTCAGCCGCACCGTGCCGCGCCCCTCGGGGCGCAAATGCACCGGGCTGAAAGTGAAAGCCGAGAACGGGTGCGGCTTGATCCCGGTGCGCAGCCGCTCGAAGGCGCTCCAGCCGAACATGTTGATCTGCAGGTCGGGCTGTTCGAGGCGCGGGTCGCTCTTGATAAAGGCGCCGGCATAGATGCCCGCGTTCGACAGGTGGCCGGAGCGCGTCAGCACGTATTGCACGCCCGAGGTCAGCTTCATCCACGGACTGGCGGCGAGGTCGTTGAGCGTCACCTTCTGCGAGCAGCGATAGACCAGGTAGGTGTTGAAGTGGTCGTGCAGGTGCTTGCCGACGCCTTCCATGTCGCGCACCACCGGCACGCCGAATTCCTGCAGCAAATCGCCCGGGCCGACCCCGGATAGCTGGAGCAGTTGCGGCGAGCCGTAGACCCCACCCGAGACGACGATCTCGCGCTTGGCATAGGCGGTCTTGCGGCCTTCCGGCGTCTGGTATTCGACGCCGATCGCCTTCTGTCCGTCGAAGAGGATGCGGGTCGCGTGCGACTGGGTCGATATCGTCAGGTTGGCGCGGCCTTTCGCCGGGCCGAGATAGGCGCGCGCCGACGACCAGCGGCGACGGTTGGTGGTCGTCGTCTGGTAATAGCCGACGCCTTCCTGGGTCGCGCCGTTGAAATCGTCATTGGCCGGCACGCCGGCCTCGACCGCCGCCTGCACCATCGCGTCGCCGAGCGCGCAGCGCACCGGGTTCGACACGTGC
>DATJSH010000285.1:0-4214 GCA_035504235.1 Allostellaceae bacterium
GGCTCGACGGTGAAGAACATGCCTTCGCGCAGCTCGGGCCCGTCCTCGGGCAGGCCGAAATGCAGGATCGACGGCGCGTCGTGGAAGATGCGGCCGATGCCATGGCCGCAGAAATCGCGCACCACCGAAAAGCGCCGCTCCTCGGCGTACTCTTGAATGGCATGGCCGATCGCGCCGACCCGCACGCCGGGCCGCACCGCCGCGATGCCGCGCATCATCGCCTCCCAGGTCACCTCGACGAGACGGCGCGCCTTCAACGGCACTTTGTCGCCGACGAGGAACATGCGGCTGGTGTCGCCGTGCCAGCCGTCGAGGATGACGGTGATGTCGATGTTGAGGATATCGCCCTCGTCGAGCTTGCGGTCGCCCGGGATGCCGTGGCAGACGACATGGTTGATCGAGGTGCAGATCGATTTGGGAAAACCGCGATAGCCGAGCGGGGCGGGTATTGCCTCGTTGCCGACGATATATTCGTGGCACAGCCGGTCGAGCTCGCCGGTGGTGACGCCGGGCACGACAAAGGGCGTGATGTAGTCGAGCGTCGCCGCTGCCAGGATGCCGGCCTTGCGCATGCCCTCGAAGGCGGCGGCTCCATGGATCTTGATCGAGCCGGAGCGGGCGACCGCCTCGCGGCTTGTGCCCATGCCCATCGCAATGTCTTGCTGCATCACTCTGCGTTCTCAATGCTGACCCTCAATATCGGATTTCGAGCGCCGCTCGGCAATCCCGCCCTGCGGCAGGGCAGCCCTGAAACCACCCTGAGACCAATTGTGCCGGCGCGCGGCTTTGCCTATGAAGAGCGGGTCCTGCCATGACGAGCAACGGCAATGTCGAGCGAAGCGGCGAGCGAGCCGAAGACCTATACCGCCTGCGTGCTGATCATCGGCAACGAGATCCTCTCCGGCCGCGTGCAGGACGAGAATGTCGCGTTCCTCGCCAAGGGGCTGAACGAGGTCGGCATCCGCCTCAAAGAAGTGCGGGTGATCCCCGACGACAGCGACACGATCGTCAATACGGTCAACGAGGTGCGGCGCATTTTCGATTATGTCTTCACCACCGGCGGGATCGGCCCGACGCATGACGACATCACCGCGCAATGCATCGCCGAGGCGTTTGCGGTGAAGCTGATCCTGCATCCCGAAGCAAAACGGTTGCTGGAGGGGCACTATCCGCCCGGTGCGGTCAACGAGGCGCGCATGCGCATGGCCTATGTGCCGGATGGCGCGCGACTGCTGCCCAATCCGATCTCGCGCGCGCCGGGCTTCCAGATCGGCAACGTCTATGTGATGGCGGGCGTGCCGCAGATCATGCAGGCGACGTTCAACGAGCTGCGCTACCATCTGCGCGGTGGCGCCAGGATGCTGAGCCGCTCGGTGAGCTGCAGCCTTGGCGAAGGCATATTGGCAAAGCCGTTGGCCGAGCTGCAGGCGCGCTACGGCGATCTCGAAATCGGCTCCTATCCGTATTTCCGGCGTGCCGATTTTGGCGTGACGCTGGTGATCCGCGGCACCGACCGGCGGCGGCTCGACGATGCGACCGACGAGCTGAAGGCGCTGATCCGCGAAGTCGGCGGCGACCCGCACGAGGGCGCGAGCGAGAGCTGACGGCAATGGGCCGAGGGGACATGACGCGGACGTGGCGAAACCGGTAGACGCAGCAGACTTAAAATCTGCTCCTCGATCGAGGGTGCGGGTTCGAGTCCCGCCGTCCGCACCATAGCGAATGAACGGGGTGCCGGAAACTTGGAGCAATCCGTGGACCGGCAGCGCATCGCCGGAGTGCGGTTTGCCGAAGAAAGCCCGCAGAAAACTCACGGAACGTGACCGGGGTCACAAACGATCCGTTTTGGCGAGCCTACATCAGAGGACGGAAATTTTTCCGCAGGGGAGCAGGTAATGCAGTATCAGCAACAGGGATCGCGATATCGCCTCTCGGGTCGCGCGGCTGCGCGCCAGGAGAACCAAATTGTCGACATCGCCATCATCTCGTTCGCCGGCTTGACGCTGACGCTCTTTGCGATGGCTCAATATGCGGGTAGCGCCGTGCTGCAGCAGATGTTTGCCCTGTGAGCGGGATCAGTTCAGCTTTGCCTTGATCTGCTGCAGCACAATGGCGGCCTCGTGCCGCGCGGTGCCGTCGGGCGCGCGGGCGATAAATTCCTCGATCGAGCGCACAGCGGCGCGCATGTTCCCAGTCTGCGCTTGCAGAAGACCGGCCTCGCGGGCGAGGTCGGCAAGATCGGGCGCCAGCATCCGCATCGTCTCGATGACACGGACGGCTTCCTCATAGCGCTGCCCCTGGATCAGCCGTGATTTGAGGTTGTTTTGCAGCCGCAACAGCACCTCGCGATCGGCGACCGGGGCGTAGTGATCGGGCGACAGCTCGATCTCCTGCCCCGCGATCGCCTTCAAAAGCTCGCGCAAAGCCACCGCATCGAGAATACGGCCGCCGTGGAACGGGTCGAGGATGAGCCGCCCGCCGCCATCCGATAGCCGGATCAGGAAATGGCCGGGGAAACCAAGCCCGACCGCCTCCCAATTCTGCGCCCGGGCGGCGCCGAGATAGAGGATGCCGAGCGCTACCGGCAGACCTTTTCGCCGGTCGATGACCCGCATCAGATTGGCGTTCTGCAGGTCGTCGTAAGTCAGCTCGTCGCCGCTATAGCCGTGTTTCAACAGGATGATCTCGTTGAGTACGTTGGCGCGCGCGGTCAGATCGGGACCGGTGCCGGCGCGGCGGCCGACATCGCTCGCGATCGCCTTGAGATGCCGGCTGTAGCGCGCCAGCGCCACGCGCGGACGGTCGAACGAGGCGAGGGCCAGCGCCGCCTCGGCAATCGGGAGGATCTGTCCATCGGACGCCCCGAGCCCGCGCAGGAACTTCTCGCACTGCGTAAGGTCGTACTTGGTCGGCAACCCGCTCATCGGCCGACTATAAACCCGGAACGCGGCGAACTAGTTCAGCTTTTGCACCTGGATCGACGCGTTGGACGAGGGGGGTGCATAGGCGCTCACGCCGCCCGAGGCCATCGGCGGTGGGGGCGCGGCCTGGGCCGTCGCGGGCGGCGTTCCGTACGGCGCGCCATAGCGAACCTCGGCATAGGAGACGACGCGCTGCACCCCCGGTACGTAGCGCGCGTGCTGGGTCACCTTGTCGAGCTCCGCCCGCGAGCGCGCTGAACCCATCAGATAGACCGAGCCGCGGTCTGTCTCGATCGTGTAATTGCCCGAACGGATGTCGGGATCGAACACCAGATCCGAGCGCACCCGCGCGTCGATCCACGAATCATTGGCCAATCCGGCGGCATCCTCGTTCGGTCCGACCTGGATCTCGTCGTAGAGCGCCCTGACGCCCGGCGTCGAGCGGGCAATCTGCTCAGCCTGCGCTTTTGCCTGCGGGGTCGGGCTCGACCCGGTCAGGAGCACCTTGTCGCCATAGACCGTGGTCGTGATGTTGCCGTACTGGTTGTTGAGGCGGTTGTTGATGGTCGCCGTCAGATTCATGTCGTCATAGGTGCCGTTGACGCCGCGCTCTTGCGCCGCCTCGTAGCCGGCACCGCCCGCCGCGGCCATGCCGCCGACCACGGCCACCGCACAGCCGCCAAGGCAAGGCGACAACAACAAGACCGACGCGATCGCGAGCTTCAATGACGGCGCAAACTTGAAGGAAGGACGTGTCATGGTGCCTCCGCGAGGCAAGATGTCGCCTGCATAGTGGTGCGTTTCCCGGCGTGTCGCCAACCCCGTCCGATGACGGATGAGCCAACCCCCCGGCCCGGTCGCCGAGAAGGCGGCGACCTGTCATCGATTCCGTAGATACGCCAATGGTTTGCGGCGAAATTGCGGCAGCCGATCCGATCAACCGTCGCTGCGCCAGGCCCCCGGCAAATGACGCGGCAGGCGTAGCGGTTCGACGACCATGACGTCGAATCGTAGCGCCAGGGAGGCCAGTTCTGGCCGCATCGCGAGGAACGCCTCGGCGGCGCGGACGATGCGCCGCCGCTGGCGCGGCTGGATTGCCGCGGCACCTGTCGCGAAGTCCGGCCGCGACTTGACCTCGATCGCCACAAGAATGCCGCGGCGCCGCGCCAGGATGTCGATCTCACCCGCCGGGCAGCGCCAGTCGCAGGCAAGGATGCGCCAGCCGCGCAGCCGCAAATGCCAGCGACAAAGCCGCTCGGCAAAACGGCCCCGGCGGCGGGCCCGCAGCCGGCG
>DATJSH010000286.1:0-5428 GCA_035504235.1 Allostellaceae bacterium
CGACGCGGCGGCGATCAAGACCCGCGCCAAGCGCCACGGCAATCGCTGGGTGCTCAACGGCACGAAGCAGTTCATTACCTCGGGCTCGACGGCGCAGGTGGCGACTGTGTTCGCGGTCACCGACCCTGCCGCCGGGCGCAAGGGCATCAGCGCGTTTGTCGTGCCGACCGACACCGCCGGTTATCGCGTCGCGCGGCTCGAACACAAATTGGGCCAGCGCGCGTCCGACACCGCGCAGCTCGTCTTCGAGGATATGGAGCTGACACCGGATCTGATGCTCGGCGAGGAAGGCGAGGGGTATCGCATCGCGCTCTCCAATCTCGAGGGCGGGCGGATCGGCATTGCCGCGCAGGCGCTCGGCATGGCGCGCGCGGCCTACGAGGCGGCGCTCGCCTACGCCCAGGAGCGCGAGGCCTTCGGGCAGAAGATCATCGGACACCAGGCGGTCGCCTTCCGCCTCGCCGACATGGCGACGCAGCTTGCCGCGGCGCGCGGCCTCATCCTCGACGCCGCCCAGCTGCGCGACGACGGCGAACCCTGCCTGCAACAGGCGGCGATGGCGAAGCTGTTCGCTTCGGAGATGGCCGAGCGCGTCTGCTCCGACGCGATCCAGATCCACGGCGGCTACGGCTATCTCGCCGATTTCCCGGTCGAGCGCATCTATCGCGATGTCCGGGTCTGCCAGATCTACGAGGGCACCAGCGACATTCAGCGCCTGGTCATCGCCCGCGAACTCACGAAAGCCTGAGTTCCGGGGGAACCTCGCCCCGTCCTCGCTTGTAAATCTACCTAGAGATGCGTGGTGCGCGGCGCCGAGCCAGCGCCGCGTTTTACTGTCGAAAGGCCCCCATTTTGTCCAGCGAGTCCCTGCACGAAGACCCCAAGGCGCTCGGCCCCGGGATTGTCGACAAGCATCGCGCCATCACCTCGCTGATGGAGGAATTGGAGGCGGTCGACTGGTATGACCAGCGCGTCGCCGTCGCCACCGACGACGAGCTCAAGGCGATCCTCGCGCATAACCGCGACGAGGAGAAGGAGCACGCGGCGATGGTGCTCGAATGGCTGCGCCGCCACGACCCTGCGCTCGACGCGAACTTGCGCAAGTATCTCTTCGGCGAAGAGCCGCTCGCCGCTCAGATTGCCGAGGAAAAGGCCGAGCCGCCGGCGCCCGTCGCGCCGGACGGGCATCTCGGCATCGGCGATCTGCGCGGCGCCAACACCAACACGCCCATCGCGCAGCCGGGTGCCCGCGCGGCCAACGAGAGGTAGAACCATGAACCATCTGCTGCGCGAGCTCGCGCCGATCTCCACGTCCGGCTGGCAGGAGATCGAAAAAGAGGCGTCCCGCACGCTGAAGACGACCTTGGCGGCGCGAAAGCTCGTCGATTTCGTCGGGCCGCAGGGCTGGGGCGCCTCGGCGGTCGGCACCGGTCGCAGCGAGGGCATCGCCTCGCCGACCGATAAAGGCGGGGTTCGCGCCCGCGTTCGCAAGGTGCTGCCGCTGATCGAGCTGCGCGTGCCGTTCGAGATAAGCCTCGCCGAACTGGAAGACGCCGAGCGCGGCGCAAAGGATGTCGACACCGACCCCGTCATCGCCGCCGCGCGCGCCATCGCCCTTGCCGAGGACCGGGCGGTGTTCCACGGCTTTGCCGCCGGCGGAATCACCGGCATCTGCGAGGCGCAGGCCAAGGAAGGCGTGTCGATCGGCGACGATTACGAACGCTTCCCCGAAATCGTGACCACCGCGCTCAACCGACTGCGCGACGAGGGGGTCGACGGGCCCTACGCGATCGCGCTGGGCGAAGAATGCTGGCGGGGCCTCACCTCGACCACCCATGGCGGCTATCCGGTGATGGAGCACATCCGCCATTTGGTCGACGGGCCGATGGTCTGGGCGCCGGGGCTCGACGGGTCGCTCGTGCTGTCGATGCGCGGCGACGATTTCCAGCTCACGGTCGGCGAGGATTTCTCGATCGGCTATCTCGGGCACGACAACGACAAGGTGCGGCTCTACATCGAGGAGACCTTCACCTTCTGGCTGCTGTCGCCGCAAGCCGCGATCCCGCTTATCCATCGCGCCACTGCGGAAGCCGCGCGGCCACGGCAGGAAGCGGCGGAGTAGCTAGTCCGTCGCGGCCAGGATCTTGGCGAAGAGCGGCCGGTCGATATTGCCGCCGGACTGGATGACGGCGACTTTCTTGCCGCGAAGCCGGTCGCGCTCCTTGAGCGCAGCGGCGAAAGTGGCAGCGCCCGCGCCTTCGGCGACATTGTGCGTGTCGCTGAAGATGATTCGCATCGCCGCCTTCATCTCGTCTTCCGAAACGGTGACGACGCGCGCCGCGTGCCGGCGGATGATGTCGAGCGCATCGCCATCCGGCACGCGTACCGCCAGTCCGCCGGCAAAGGTCTCGGCGCTGTTGGTCGCGACCGGCTTGCCGGCAGTGAAGGATAGCGCATAGGCCGGCGCATTTTCGGCGACGACGCCGACGATCTCCGCCTTGCAGCCGAGCGCTTGGCGCGCCGCGATGACCCCGCAAATCCCGCTGCCGAGCCCGATCGGCACGTAGACCACATCGAGCTCGGGCTCGGCGCGGAACAACTCCAGCCCGTAACTGGCGACGCCGCGCACCAGCAGCGGATGAAACGAGCGCACGGGGTGCAAATTTTCGCGCTCGGCCAGCGTCATCGCGTGCTCATAGGCCGCCTGGAAATCATGACCGTGCTCGACCAATGTCGCGCCGAAGCCGACCATCGCCCGGTTTTTCTCGGGGCTGTTGCCGTGCGGCACGACGATTACCGCTTTGAGACCGAGCCGCGTCGCGGCATAGGCGATGCTCTGCCCGTGATTGCCGGTCGTGGCGCTGATGACCCCGGCGATGCCCGGCTGCGCACGCTTCAAATCATCGAGATAGACGATCCCGCCGCGCAGCTTGAACGCACCGGTCTGGGTATGGTTCTCGTGCTTGACCCATAATTCGGCGCCGACCCGCGCCGACAGCAGCGGCCAGCAATATTGCGGCGTCGGCGGGATGACCGAATGAACCAGCTCGGCTGCCGCCTCGAGCTCGGATAGGGTCGGGAGAGCCATCAATCGCCCAAAAAACCCGTCACCGCCTGCACGAACCGCTCCGGCTGCTCTTGTTCGGGATGGTGCCCGGCACTCTCGATCAGCTTGAACTCGGCGCCGCGGATCAGCTTCGCATAGGCGCGCCCGTAATCCGGGGTCACGATGCCGTCCTTATCGCCCCACAACATCAATGTCGGGACGGAAATTCGCCCGAGCCATTGCTTCAGCTGCGGGTTGTACATGTAGGGATGCCAGGCGTAGAGGCACAGCGCCTCCCAGTTCTTGGCGTGAATGACCAGCTCCTCGTCGGTCATCGCGTCGTAATCCGGCGCCTTCGCCGGGTCCGCCCAGCTCTTCCGCCGAACCAGGTCAGGGTGGGTGTTGAACACATCGAGGATGTCGCGCTCTTCGCGCCCGCCGATCTTGATGCCCAGCGGATCGACCAGAATCAGATTCGCGATTCGGTGACAGCTCGCGACCGCTATTTCGGCGGCCAGCCAGCCGCCGAACGACAGCCCCATCAGGGTCACCTTCTCGTAAGGCAGCTGGTCGAGCAGCGCGAGGTAGAGGCGCACGAGGTCGTAGATCGTGTCGAAATCCTGCGGCCGCGGCGAGTTGCCGAAACCTGGCCCCGACGGCGCGATGATCTCGACATGACGGCCAAGCAAGTCGAGAAACGGCGCTTTCGCGCTTACCGTGTCCATGCCATGCAGCAGCACGACGGGTGCGCCGCTGCCGCGTCGCAGCACCTCGAGGTCGATTCCGTTGACGTTCATGAGCTCGGTGCTTTCCGACATGATCCTACCGTCTTGCTTATCTTTCGTGTTTGGGCGGGCCTTTATGCCATGAAGCAGCGCTTTGCCACTATCGCCGCATCCGGCAGAGGCGGACCGCGATGCGGCGCATTGTCACGCGAGGGCGATGCTTGCGAAGCAGCCACTATGGGCTGTATAGTTAAGGCCTCGTCGCCACAACAGAAAGGAGGTGATCCTGTGTCTCACCATCAACCGCGGTCCACCGCAGCCGTGACCAGGATCCCCGCTCTTGCTGAGATCCTTGCCTAACAAGGCAACGGCGCGGCTGTGATGGCCGCTGGTTATTAGGTGGAAAGGGCCGTCGCCTCCGGGAGACGGCCTTTTCTAATGTGGTTATTTGGACAGATCGAAACCGCGCGCCTTGAGCCACTCGGCAAACCCGGTGCCTTCCGGGCTCATCGCCTGGCGCGCCTTGTCCTCCGACCAGCCATAGAATTCCGCGGTTCCGAACAGTTCGGGCGATTTCTGCCGGTCCTTGATCGAGTGGCGCGTGTCGCGCCGCCGGTCGTAGGCCTCGACCGCCGCGGCGGCGGAGTCGTCGTAGCGGTCGCGGTGCACCGTGACGTCAGGCGGCAGGCGCATGCTGATGAAGCCTTGCTGGGCGGGGTAGCCGAGGCATAGCCCGGCCACGGGAAAGACCTTGTCGGGCAGTGCCAGGATCTCGCCGACCGCCTCGATGTGGTTGCGCAGCACGCTGATCGGACAGGTGCCGAGCCCCAACGTTTCCGCCGCTAAGGTCGCGGTCTGCAGCGCCAGCGCGGCATCGACCGTCGCGTTGAAGAAGCCTTCGAGCGAGCCGTTGTTGACCGGGTGTTTGCTGATGCGCTCCAACCGCCGCGCGTCGCCCAAGAAGACGAGAAATACCGGTGCGCCGCCGATCCACGGCATGTCGGGGATGAGCGCCGCGAGCTTGTCGCGCTGGCCCCGGTCATCGACGCGGATCGCCGTCGCTTGCTGATAATCCGATTTCGACGAAGCTGAAAACGCCGCCGCCAGGATCAGCCGGATGACGGCTTCCGGCACCGGCCGGTCGCTGTAGCGCCGCTGCGTCCGGCGGAGCAGAACCTGCCTGATCCACGGATTGTCTTCGGCGGCGCCGCCGAGATCCAAGGCATAGCCAAAGCGGGCCGTGAGTTCGTCGGTATAAGGTTCGCTCATCTTCGCTCTCCTGGCGCCTCTTAAAACAGCGCTCGTCGCAGCATATCGACCCCGCCCGCGGCGAGCACGATCAGCACCGCGGCACGGAACCATGCGGGCCTGGTGCGCCGGCGCAGCCAGCGCCCGAGAGGCATGCCCGCCAGGATGGGGATGATGGCCAAGGCCGATATACCTATGTCCTCCAACGACATCGACCCGCTGCGGTTGAGCGCCAGCAGCATCGTCAGGCTGGCGGTAAAGGCAAAGATCGCCATTTGCTTGACGAAACTGTCGGGGTCGGTGCGGCGGCCGACGAGATAGGCGATCATCGGCGGCCCGAACATCGCCGACATGCCCCCCAGTACGCCAGCCGCGAAACCGACCAGCGGCCCCGACCAGCGCGCGGCCT
>DATJSH010000287.1:0-11551 GCA_035504235.1 Allostellaceae bacterium
TACACGATCCCTGCAAGAACCCTTTTCAGGGAGGCTGCGATGGCCATTGTTCTCAATCACACCATTGTCCCGGCGCGCGACAAGGTCGCCTCCGCCGAGTTCTTCGCCCGCATCTTCGGGCTCGAATATAAAGGCCCGCACTCGCATTTCGCGCCGGTTCGGGTCAACGAAGGGTTGACGCTGGACTTCGACGAGCGCGGCCAATTCGAATCGCACCACTACGCCTTCATGGTCAGCGAGGGCGAATTCGACCAGATTTTCGGCCGGGTTAAGGCGGAAGGGATCGGCTATGGCAGCGGACCGCGCTCGCGCACCGATGGCGACATCAACCGTCGCCGCGGCGGCCGTGGGGTCTATTTCGACGACCCGAACGGCCACGTCCTCGAAATCATGACCGCCTGAGTCATCGTCATGGATAACCGGGCTTTCGCCTCGGCGACACGCCTTGCCGCCGACATTCGCGACCGCAAGATCGGCTGCGTCGAGCTGCTCGATTTCTTCCTGGCCCGCGCGGACAAGTACAATCCCAAGCTCAATGCGATCATCGCGTGGCAGGTCGACAAGGCGCGCGGCCGCGCCCGCGCCGCCGACGAGGCGCTGGCCAAAGGCGAAAGCTGGGGACCGCTCCACGGTTTGCCGATGACGGTCAAGGAGTCGTTCAACCTCGCCGGCCTCCCGACGACCTTTGGCAACCCGGTCTGGAAGGACAATGTCCCTGGCGCCAATTCGGTCGTGGTCGACCGGCTGCAGGCCGCCGGCGCGGTGATCTTCGGCAAGACCAACGTGCCGTACATGCTCTCCGACTCGCAGAGCTACAACGACATTTACGGCGTGACCAACAACCCGTGGGACGTGACGCGCGGGCCCGGCGGCTCGTCGGGCGGCGAGGCGGCAACCCTCGCCGCCGGGATGAGCGCGCTGGGCGCCGGCAGCGACATCGCCGGCTCGCTGCGCAACCCGGCGCATTACAGCGGCGTCTATGGCCACAAGCCGACCTGGGGGCTGATCCCGACGCGCGGCCACGGCCCGCCGGGGGTGGTCACGCCGACCGATATCTCGGTCGTCGGGCCGATGGCGCGCAGCGCCGACGATCTGGCGCTGGCGCTCGACATTCTCGCCGGGCCGGACGTGCTGCAGCAGGCCGCGTGGCGCGTGGCGCTGCCGGCACCGCGCGGCAACAGCCTCAAGGATTTCCGTGTCGCGGTCTGGGGCTCGGCGGACGAAGCGCCGATCGACGACGGTGTCGCGACGCTCATCGCGGCGGCGGTTGGCGCGATCCGTAAGGCCGGCGCAACGGTCGACGAAGGTGCACGCCCCAATGTCACGATGGCGGAAAACCACCGGCTTTTTATGCAGCTGCTGCGCGCGGCGACCGCCGGCCGGCTGACCGACGAGGCGTTCGCCGAACAGGTCGAGATTGCCGCTGGCCTGGCGCCCGATGACATGAGCCGGCGCGCTCACACCGCGCGCGGCGCCGCGATGTCGCATCGCGAATGGGTGCGCGCCAACGAGGCGAGGAGCAAGCTGCGCTATACTTGGCGCGATTTCTTCACCCGGTTCGATGTGCTGCTCGCGCCGGTCGCGGCGACTGCGGCCTATGCTCATGACCACAACCCCGATGTCGATGCGCGGCGCGTCATCGTCAACGGCAGGCCGGGGCCGCATGTCGACATCGTCTGGAACGGCCTTGCGGCGCTGTCCTATCTGCCGGCCACCGCCGCGCCGATCGGCCTGACGGCGGATGGCCTGCCGGTCGGGTTGCAGATCATCGGCGCGGAGGGCGACGACCGCACCACGATCGAATTCGCCCGATTGCTCGCCGGCGAGATCGGCGGCTTTACGCCGCCACCGGGCTGCGCGTAGCAGATGAGTAAAACGCGGCGAGACACTACCGATTGTCGACAATCGCCGATTTGGCGCTTGAAATCGGTGGCGTAGCGGTAGCATTGGTAGGCATGTCCAGCCCGAGCGACACCGGCGAGACGACCCTACCGAAACCTGGCGCAGCCGGGCGGACCGTCGCACCCTCACCGGCCGACGATGGCGACTGGGGCGAGCCGGTCCTCGATCTGCCGCCGCTGATCGAGCCGGTCGAGGAGCCGTTCGCCGGCGGGCCGAGCGGCGCGGCCGACCAGAACCTGCTCGCTCCCGCGGCCCCGGCAGCGCCGCCGGCGCCAGCAGCAACGCCCGCGCCAAAAGAACCGGCGGAACCGCGCAAGGAGACTGCGCCGCCCGGCAAAACGCCCGCGCGCTGGCTGGCAAAAATCCCCCCGCGCTTGCGGCTTCTGAACCGCCGGTCGCCGATCGAGCAGGCCGCCCCGCCGCCAGCAGTGACGCCGGCAGCGCGGCAGGAGACGGCGCCGGCCGCGCCGCTGCAGGGGACAGAACCGACTCCAACGCCGGCCGCGGCGGCAGAGCCCGGCAAAAGGCTCGCGGCCTGGCTGGCGAAAATCGGCCCTGCCCTGCCGCTTGCGAAGCGCCGGCCAGCGATCGAGCCGGTCGCGCCGCCGCCTGCTCGGAGCTTGCTCGCTCGCGTGGCCCCGGCAGCGACGCCGAGCCCCATGGCGCCGCCATCTCCGGCGGCGATGCCGGTGCCGCAGGAACCGCCGGCGCCGCAGAAGGAGACCGCAGCGGCCGCGCTGCCGCGACCGGTCGAGCCGGTTGCCACGCCGGCCGTGCCGACAGAGCCCGGCACGGCGCGCGCGCGCTGGCTGGCAAGAGCAAAAATCCGCCCGGTAACAGCAAAAATCGGCCCGGCCCTGCAGTCTCTCAAGCGCCGGCCGTTGACGGCCGCCGGCGCGGCGGTTGCTGCGGTCGTCATTCTCGCGATGGCCGCTTATGTCGCCCACATCGGCCCGTTCGCACGGCTTCGTTCATATCCGACCGCCGCGGCGCCAAAAGACCCGGCGCTGCGCCTGGCGTATTTCCAGCGCGGGGCGAAGGACGGCGACCCCAATGCCGAGCTGCAGCTGGCGATCATCTACGCGAAGGGCGAAGGCGTTGCGCAGGATTACACGGCTGCGGCGACGTGGTTCCGCGCCGCCGGAAACAGCGGGATACCGCGGGCCCAATTCGATCTCGGCGTGATGTATGAGCGCGGCCGCGGGGTGCCGATCGACCTCGCCCAGGCGGCCGACTGGTATCTCAAGGCCGCGCAGGGCGGCTTTCCGCTGGCGCAGTACAATCTCGCCGTCTGCTATACGAAGGGCCAAGGCATTCGCAAGGATTTGACCGAGGCCGCGTTGTGGTATCACCGTGCGGCAGCACAGGGCGTGGTCCAGGCGATGGTCAATCTGGCGGTGATGTACGACAAGGGCGATGGGGTTGCCGCGTCGCCGGCCGACGCCTATGCCTGGTATCAGGCGGCGGGAAAGCGCGGAGACCAGGATTCCGCGCGCCGCGCCGCGGATTTGTACAATGGCATGGCGAAGCTCGACCAGATCCACGCCGAGGCGCTGGCGAGCGACGTCGCCAACTCGATCCATGATCCCGCGCCGGATATCGGCGAAACCGCCGCAGCGGCGCCGAAGCAGGCAGAACACTAACGGTGGATGCGACATGGCCCTGACCCCGCGCGAGCCGACCACGCCGATGGCGGACGATTACCACATCCAGGGCACGGTTATCGAGGATCAGCCGTCGACCGCCCAAAACGTCGTCCACGCGCTGCAGGTCCTGCTGATCATCGTGGTGGCGATCCTGGCGCTGGCGATCGTCTGGACGCTCGGGATGGTATTCAACATCCTCTGATCGCGCCGAGCCGCTGATCGACCCGGGCCGCACTCACCGCAATTCGGGGAAATCCTCTTCCCAGAATTCTACCTCGACGCGCACACCCTGGGCGCGGCGCTCGGCCTCGGCGGCGCGCAGCTCGACGCGGCGGATTTTGCCCGAAATCGTCTTGGGCAGCTCGGCGAACTCGAGCCGCCGGACGCGCTTGAACGGCGCCAAGGTCGCGCGGCAATGGCGGAAAATTTCGAGCGCCGTGTCACGCGTCGGCCCATGGTTGGCGGCGAGCGCGACAAAGGCTTTCGGCACCGCGAGCCGCAGCGGATCGGGCGACGGCACCACCGCCGCCTCGGCCACCGCGACATGCTCGATGAGGGCGCTTTCGAGTTCAAACGGGCTGATCCGGTAGTCGGAGGCTTTGAACACATCGTCGGCGCGGCCGACATAGGTGTAATAGCCGTCTGGGTCGCGGGTCGCGACGTCGCCCGTGCGATAGGCGTCGCCCGCGACCGGCACCACCGCGCCGTCATCGCCCTGGTAGCCCAGCATTAGTCCCAAAGGCGCCGGATCGAGCGCGAGGCACAGCTCCGCCTCATCCTGCGCGGCGCCTTCCGGATCGAGCAGCCGCACCCGGTAGCCGGGCGCCGGCTTGCCCATCGCGCCGGGTTTGACCTTCTGCCCAGGGAAATTGGCGACCTGCAAGGTCGTCTCGGTCTGGCCGTAGCCGTCGCGGATGGTGAGACCCCAGGCGCTCCTCACCTGTTCGATGATCTCGGGGTTGAGCGGCTCACCCGCGCCCACCACCTCCCGCAACGCGACCTTGTAGGCCTTCAAATCCTCCTGGATCACCATGCGCCACACCGTCGGCGGCGCACAGAACGTCGTCACCTTGTAGCGCTGCAGCGTGTCCAGCAGCCCTTTCGCGTTGAAGCGCGGCTGGTTAAGCATAAACACGCAGGCTTCGGCGACCCACGGCGTGAAGACGCAGCTCCAGGCATGCTTCGCCCAGCCGGGCGAGGAAATATTGAGGTGGACGTCCCCCGGCTGCAGCCCCATCCAATACATCGTCGAGAGCGAGCCGACCGGGTAGCTCTGGTGGCTGTGCAGCACCAGCTTAGGCTTCGCGGTGGTGCCGGAGGTGAAATAGAGCAGCAGCGGGTCGTTCGCCTTGGTCTCGCCGTCGGGCGCGAAGCGCGCCGGCGCCTCGGTGGCCTCGGCGTAGTCGCGCCAGCCCTCGGCCGGCCCGACGCAGATGCGAGTATAGTCGCCGGGGATGTCGGCGAATTTCGCCGCGTGCTCGGGGCTGGTCACGACATGGCGCGCGCGGCCGCGGTCGAAGCGGTCGATCAGATCGTCGCGGGTGAGCAAGGTCGAGGCCGGGATCGTCACCGCCCCCAGTTTCATCGCCCCGAGCATCACCTCCCATAGCGGCACGACATTGCCGAGCATCAAGAGGATGCGGTCGCCGCGCTTGACGCCGAGCCCACGCAGATGGTTGGCGACGCGGCTCGATCGTTCGGCCATCTCGGCGAACGAAATCTTTGCCTCGTCTCCACCCTCGTTGACGATCCACAACGCCGGCCGGTCGTTGCCGTGGGCGAGCGGATCGAAATAATCCAGCGCCCAGTTGAATCGGTCGAGCTGCGGCCAGCGGAAATCGCGGTACGCGGTGTCGTAGTCGGTGCGGTGCTGCCAGAGAAATTCCCGCGCCCGCAAAAATGCTGCTGCCGACATGCCGCCCTCCCGTTCGGCTTACGCCGCGTATGCTCGGATAAGCGAGCGCCGGTGTCGAGAGCGGAGCGATGCCTGGATGCGCCTCCACACCCCGACGATCCCGGCCGACCCGCCGAACCGGCTCTAAGCCGGCTGGATCGACGGCGGCCGGGTGATCCTCGACATCAGCGACAAGGCGCACCCGGAGATCGTCGCGCGCCGCTCGTGGCAGTCGATGGGCGAGGGTTTCGCGCATACCGTCACCGCGATCCCGTCGCGCGGCATCGCCATCCAAACCGAGGAAGCGATCGGCAATCTGTGCAGCGACTGGCCCAAGCGCAACTGGGTATGGGACATCTCGAACGAGCGCCACCCGGTCGTGCTCGCGACCATGCCGCCGCCGCACGACCAGGCCGAATTGTGCAAGGCCGGCGGCCGCTTCGGCTCGCACAACATCGACATGAACCGCTGGTCGCCGTACGAGATGACGCTCAAGAACGTCGTCGTCGGCAGCTATTTCAACGGCGGGGTGCGCGCCTATTCGATCGCCGACCCGAGCCGGCCCGTCGAAATCGGCTACGTGATCCCGAAAGCGCCGCCGGGCAACGCGATGCACACGATCCAGATCAACGACATCTATGTCGACGAGCACGGCCTCATCTACGCCAACGACCGGTTCTCGGGCGGGCTCTACATCATCAAGTACACGGGAAACCCGCCGCTGAACTAGCCGGATATCTTACGAAGGCCGGGACCCGCCGTTCCGTGGTTCGCGGATGGCGACTTCGGGGGCGCTCACATCGCGGCAATTATCGCCCGAGAAGCTAAGCCGTTGCTCCAGCGCCGGCAACCGGCGCAGGATAGGCGGCCTTCACCGATGCTGGGGTGGAACACCAATGGCGGCCATCGAAAACATCATCGCCTGGGCCAAGCAGGAACAGGCCCGTCTGACGCAGCAGCTCGCCGAGCTGCAAGCCGGGCAGCTGCGCACTTATGAAAAGCATGCGCAAGCGCCGGGCTGGCTCGAGGTCGACACGACCGAACACACCGCCGAGCTCTGCCGGCATTACCTAAGCGAGCTTAGCGCGATCATCGCGCTGCACCCTGCGGTCGTGCCGACCGAGCCCGCCGCGCCGGCGCCGACCCGTCCGCATGCACCGCCGCCACCGGCCGCTGCCACGCCGCCACCCGCCGCCGCGGCGCCGGGTCATGGTGAACATCGGGCGCCGCAGAACCTGCTGAAATCGGAGCTTCACCCGGATTGGGTGGTTGGCTGGGGCGTCGTCAAAGGGCAGCCGCCGCGCTGGACCTTTGCCGGGATCTATCGCACCCATGCCGAGGCCGACCAGGCCGCGGCCGAGGCCGGCGCGGGCTATTACGCGCGCTGGGGCAGCTACAACGACGGCAGCAAGGAATTTACCAGCGGACCGACCTTTGCCCGTCCCGGCGCGTTGTAGGGAGCAACGGCCTATAAGAACCCGATCGACAGCCATGGTATCGCCGCGATGATCAGCAGCGACACCACCAGCGCGCCGATATAGGGCCAGATGCGCCACAGCGAGTCGTTGGGGTTGGTGCGGCCGATCGCGCAAGCGCTGAAAAAGCCGACCCCGAACGGTGGCGCGAAGAGGCCGATCCCCATCGCCAGGATCACCACCATCGCGTAGTGCACTTCGTGCACCCCCATCGCCTTGGCCACCGGGAACAGCAGCGGCCCGAACAGCACGATCGCCGGCAGCCCTTCGAGCACACTGCCGAGAATGATGAACACGACGATCGTCACCGCAAGGAAACCCCAGCTGCCGCCGGGCACCCCCGCCATCGTGTGCACCAGCCACAGCGAAAAGCCCGACTGGGTCAGCGCCCAGGCCATGCCGGTCGCGGTGCCGATGATCATCATCACCGCGCCGGTCAGCGACACGGTCTCGACGAGGATCGGGTAGAGCCGCCGCCAATCGAACTGGCGGTAGACGATGAGCCCCAACAGCGCGGTGTAGACCACGCCGACGGTCGACACCTCGGTCGCCGTGGCGATGCCCTCGATGACCGTATAGCGGATCACGAAAGGCAGGGTGAGGCCCGGCAGCGCGATCACCAGGGTCTTGCCGATGACCGGCCACGGCGCGCGTTGGCCGCCGCCTTTGTCCTCCTTGCGCGAGCGCCACCACGCGACGATCACCAGCGCCAGCGCGGCGATAAACGCCGGCAGCAAACCGCCGTTGAACAGCGCGGCGATCGACAAGCCCGGCACCACCGAGCCGATCGTGATCAGCACCAGGCTCGGCGGGATCGTCTCCGACATCGCGCTCGACGTCGCCAGCAGCGACGATAATTCGCCAGGGTGGCTGCCGCGCTTCTGCATCTCGGGAAAGAGGATCGGCGCGACCGCCGCCATGTCCGCCGCCTTCGACCCGGAAATCCCGGACACGAGATACATCGCGCCGAGCAGCACGTAGCTGAGCCCGCCGCGCACATGCCCGACGAGCGAGGCGAGGAAATTGACCATCACCCGCGCGATCCCGGTCATTTCCATCAGAAGGCCGAGGAACACGAACATCGGCACCGACAGCAGCAACAGGTTCGAGATGCCGTCATCCATCCGGTTGACGACGATCACCGCGGGCAGGTTCGAGGTCAGGCTCAGATAGGACAGCGTGGCGATACCGAAGGTGAAGGCGATCGGCACACCGATCCCGACGCACACCGCGACGAGCACGACAAAGAACAGGACGAGGCTGCCGAACCCCATCGCCACGAGCAGCGGCTGCGACAGCCAGAGCGCCCCGGCGACCGCGCCGACCAGCAGCAGCGCCGACAGAAACCCCCGCGGATTGGTGGTCTCGAGCAGCCGCAGCAACGCGACGAGCGAGATCAGCCCGGCGCCGACCAGCAGCGCCACCACCCGGTACCAGTCGGAAATATGCAGCGTGATCAGCTCGGTCGACGCCTGTAGCTTCAGATACGCGTTCGCCGGAACGATGATCTCCATGACAAAGACGATGACCACCAGCTCGGCCACGGTGCCGAGCCAGTTGCCCAGCTTTGGCGCGCACCAGTTGACGAAGGTGGTCAGCCGCATGTGTCCGTCACGGCGAACCGCGACGACCCCGCCAAACATCGCCAGCCAAAGGAACAGGAACGTCGCCAGCTCATCGGTCCAGATGATCGGGCTGTTGAAGACATAGCGCGACACCACCCCGGCGAAGAGGATGCAGGTCTCCGCCAGCACCAGCGTTGCGCCGATGAGCTCGGCGGCGCGCCCGATCAGCATGTCGAGGGTAAAGGCGGCGCGGCGCGCACCGACCCAGGACGGTGCGACCGGTGCGGTCTGCGCTGCTGAATGGCTCACGCGCTCTGCCCCCGCACTCAGGCGAGCGCGCCGGTGTACTTTTCGAGCAGGCCCCAAGCCTCGTCGCCCATCTGCTTTTTGCAATCGGGATAGAAGCCGGATTTCTTGAGCACTTCCTGAAACGGCTTGGTGTCGGGGTGAACGAAGGTGAGACCGGCCTTGGTCATCTTGTCGATTTCGGTCTTGTCCATCACTTGCCAGTCGTCGCGCTCGGCGAGGGCCGCCTCGGTGAAATGCTTGTGGCAAAGCTCCTGCAAATCGGCGGGCAGCCGCTCCCAGGCGTCGTGGTTGAACGAGACGTGCAGCGCCACCCAGATGTGGTTGGTCATGCTGCAGTACTTCTGCACCTCGTAGAGCTTGGCGGTGTCGATCAGAATGAGCGGGTTCTCCTGTCCGTCGACGAGGCCGGTCTGCAGCGCGCTGTAGACCTCGCCGAAATTGATCGGCGTGGGCGACGCGCCCAAATGCTGGAACAGCGAGATGAACAGCGGCGCCACCGGCAGGCGGATTTTCATCCCCTTCAGATCGTCCGGCCCGTTGATCGGCTTGGCCTTGCTGGTGATCTGGCGGAAGCCGTGATCGAACGCTTTGTCGAGGCAATAGAGCCCGGCCTTCTCGCTGAGGCCGCGGCAGTAACCGCCGAGGTCGCCGTCCATCGCCTTCCACGCGGTCGGATAGTCGGGGAATGCGAAGCCGACCCCGAAAATCGCCGCCGACGGGCTCTTTTGCGCCAGAATGTCGAGCGACATGCCGTAGATTTCGAGCGCGCCGGCGATTGCCTGCGACATCATCGCGGTGTCCTGGCCCAGCACGCTGTTCGGGTAGAGGGTGATGTCGAGCCGGCCGCCGCTTTCCTCCTTGATCTTCGCCGCGGCCTCTTTCGAGCGGATCGCCATCGGGTGTCCGTCCGGCAAGGCGGTGCCGTATTTATAGGCGAACTCAGCGGCGTTGGCCGGCCAACGCAGCACGAAAGGCGCGGAGACCGCCGTTGCCGCGGCAATCGAGGCGCGCGACAGCACGGTACGACGGGTAAGGCTCATCGACGTTTCTCCCTGGGTTTCTTGCCTGGCAAGCGCCGTACAATGGCATTCCACGGCGGTCTGCCCAACCGCCGAGAAGTGATTGCTCCCCTGCCGGAACGCGAGTCCGGCTTTCTCGCGCACGACTATTAATCCATATCAATCGGATAAGCGAAAATTCCGGCGATGCGGCATTTGTCGCGGGCAAATTTGAGGCTCGCGCAATCCCGCCGCGGCGAGGCAGACTGCGCGCCGCAAATCGGGAGGAGGTTCATGCAGTTCGGCTTCAACCTGCCCAATAGCGGCGCCCTCGCGCAGCCCGACATCATGGCGCGCATCGCCCGCGAGGGCGAGGCGATGGGATACGATTACCTGACCGTCACCGATCATGTAACGCTGCCCGACATGGCCGAGCCCGGCTATCCCTATTCCGAAAGCGGGGCGTTCTATTCGACCGACAGCGCACATCGCCACGAGATGCTCACCCTCGCCGCCTGGCTCGCCGCGACGACGCAGCGGCTGCGCCTTGTGCTGGCGGTGCTGGTTGTGCCGCACCGCCCAGCGGTGCTGGCCGCGAAACAGCTCGCGACGATCGATGTGCTATCGGGCGGGCGGCTGACGGTCGGCATCGGCGCCGGTTGGCTCAAGGCCGAGTTCGACGCGGTGGTGACGACGCCCTTCGCCGAGCGCGGCGCGGTCACCGACGAATATGTCGCCGCGTTCAAGACGCTGTGGACCGAGAAGAAGCCGGTTATCGACGGCAAATACGTGCATTACGAGCGGCTGCTGCTCGAACCGAAGCCGACGCAAAAGCCGCACCCGCCGATCTGGGTCGGCGGCGAAAGCGGCCCCAGCCTGCGCCGGGCCGCAAAGCTCGGCGACGCCTGGTACCCGATCGGCACCAACAACGCCTCCCCCTATGACAGCCTGCCGCGCTACCAGGCCGGCGTCGCGCGCCTTCAGCAGCTCATCGCGCAAGCCGGCCGCGACCCGGATGCGGTGGCGCTCACCTACCGCGTCAAGCGCTACGGCAGCGACATCCCCGACCATGCCGGCGACGGCGAGCGCCGCCTGTTCTCCGGCAGCGACGGCGATATCGTCGGCGACATCCACGCGCTTGAAGACATGGGCGTCACCGCGATCGACTTCGATTTCGAACGGCCGCAGGAAAGCGCGGTTATCGCCGAGATGCGCGCCTTCCGCGAGCGCGTGCTGGCGAAGGCCTAGACCTCGAGCAGATGGGTCTCGCTGCCAGCGGCCGCGACCCGCTCGGCGGCCTTGCGGTCGAAGCTGGCGAATACGGCGCCGCCCAGTTGCCGCCCGGCGAAGGCGATGACCCCATCGGCGAAATCGCCGCCTGCGTCGAGCATCGCCAGGCCGGCCTCGACCGAAGCGCGGTCGAGGTGCACCGTGGGGCTTGTCAGCCACGTTCGGATCACGGCAGCGATCTCGCGGGAAGGGCGGCGATACGCGCTCCTGCTCACCCAGACGAATTCGCACAGCGCCACCAGCGGCATTGCGACCAATTCCGCGGCGCCCAGGAGTTGCCTGGCGCGGCGCGCCTGATCCGGATCATCGCCGATCGTCGCGCGCAGCAGGACATTGGTGTCCGCGGTTATCCTCACAGTTCACCGGCCCAGCCCTTGGCGATGACCTCGTTGATCTCTTCGATGGTCAACGCTTTAGTGCCCGGCCGGTAGAGAGCGCCAAAGGTATCCTCGATCGAGCCGGTTTTCTTTGC
>DATJSH010000288.1:0-17464 GCA_035504235.1 Allostellaceae bacterium
ACGCAACCTCATGGCCAGTCCCGTAATTACCGTCACCGAGAATACGGGGCTCCCGGAAATCGCCAGGCTGCTGATTTCTCACCACATCAAGCGGGTTCCGGTAGTTCGCGATGGCCGCATCGTCGGGATTGTAAGTCGCGCGGATTTGGTACGAGCGGTAGCGGCCGAAGCATAGAAGCACCGCACGCGGCGAAGGAGCCATCGATGTCGATCGATCCGTTTCTCGGCCGGACCCATATCGCCTACTTCACGATGGAGATCGCGATTCGGCCGGAGATGCACGGTTATTCCGGCGGTCTCGGTATCTTGGCGGGCGATACAGCGCGGTCCTGTGCCGACCTCGACCTGCCAATCGTCTTTGTCAGCCTCGTCAGCCGCGCAGGTATTTTCGTCAGGTGATCGACGCCGCGGGAAGCCAGAGCGAGATGCCGGATTGGTGGGAGATCGATCGCTGGTGCACCCCACTCAATGCGATGGTTGCGGTCGAAATCGAAGGAAGGTCGGTGTGGATCCGGCCTTGGCTCTATCTAAGTGCAGGAGCTGGTGGCCACCGAGTCCCGATCCTGCTGCTCGACACCGACCTGGAGCAAAACAGCGCGGATGACCGCACGCTCACCCATTACCTCTATGGCGGTGATGACGCCTACCGGCTGAAACAGGAGATCGTCCTTGGAATCGGGGGCGTCCGCCTGCTGCATGCGCTTGGCTTTGACATTCGCACCTATCACCTCAATGAGGGGCACGCGGCTTTTCTGACGCTGGAACTGCTCAATCGCGGGCGCGTCGCGCCCGAAGACCTCGCACCAGGCGAGGAGCATTACGACATCCCCGAGGTCCGGGCGCACTGCGTCTTACCACACACACGCCGGTCGAGGCAGGTCATGACCGCTTTTCCTACGATTTGGTCGAACGCTTCCTTCCGGACGCGCCTGGAACGCCGAGACCCTGTCCTATGACGATCATCTCGCCGCCGACGGGCGGGTCATGGAAATCCTTTCCGAGCATACCTGCCAAGGCTGGTTCGAAGGCTACCTGCTGACCGGCCGGCACGGGTTTTTCTCGTGCTACGAAGCCTTTATCCACATCATCGACTCGATGTTCAACCAGCACGCCAAATGGCTGAAGGTCACCGCGGAAATTCCGTGGCGCCGGCCGATCCCCTCGCTGAACTACCTGCTGACCTCGTATGTCTGGCGCCAAGACCATAACGGCTTCAGCCATCAGGACCCTGGTTTCATCGATTATGTCTGCAACAAAAAGTCAGACATCGTCCGGGTCTACCTGCCGCCTGATGCGAACTCGCTGCTCTACGTCACCGACCACTGCCTGAAGAGTTGGAACCGCATCAACGTGATCGTCGCCGGCAAGCAGCCGGCGCCGCAATGGCTGACGATGGATCAGGCGATCAAGCATTGCACTGCAGGCATTGGCATTTGGGAATGGGCCAGCAACGACAAAGGCAGCGACCCTGACGTGGTGATGGCCTGCGCCGGCGACGTGCCGACGCTGGAGACGCTCGCCGCGGTCGATCTGCTCCGCAAGCTGCTCCCCGATCTCAAAATCCGTGTTGTGAACATCGTCGATCTAATGACCTTGCAGCCACATGGAGAGCATCCGCACGGCCTTACCGATCACGGTTTCGACGCGCTCTTCACCACCGACAAGCCGGTGATCTTTGCGCATCACGGCTATCCATGGCTGATTCACCGGCTGACCTATCGTCGGCGTAATCATGACAACATCCACGTCCGCGGTTACAAGGAAGAAGGCACGACCACCACCCCCTTCGACATGGTCGTCCGCAACGACCTCGACCGTTTCCATCTTGTCAGCGACGTCGTCGACCGGTTGCCACGGCTCGGCTATAGCGCCGCCTACGCGTAGCAGGCGATGCGCGACAAGCTGATCGACCACAACGCCTATATCCGCCAGCATGGTGAAGACATGCCCGAGGTCAGGAATTGGCGCTGGTCGTCGACGGACGCGAACGCGTCCCGGTAGGTCGACTCGGCGACGTCTGATTCAGATCAAGGTGATCGACATGGCTTGGTGATGTGCTGTGGTCTCCAGATTGGAGGCCGGTCATGCCGCTTCGCGACATTTTGGTGCTCGGGTTAATCGTCAGCGTATTTGCAACCTTTGGCATCGTGTTGGGGGCCGTGAGTTGGTACTGCCGCGGCAGCGCGACTCGCCTGCCGCGCCGCGCGGCCGACCAACGGGCGGATTATCCCACGGGCGGCGGGCTCATCGCCGACGACGACTGACCGGCCCCATCCTACGCAGGGCCGGACGCCGCCCCTCCGGTCCGACGGGCAACAACCGCAGCTTGGGCGGCGAGTTTGGCTTTGCCTTTCGCGCGGATGTGGCATCAAGCGCCGGGAGGCCCGCATGAGGGCACAACAACTGTTGGCACCGTGCCAACCGCTGACCATGACGGATATACCGACACCGCGCCCCGGTGCGGGGGACGTTCTCATTGCGGTCAAGGCCTGCGCCATCTGCCGCACAGACCTTCACGTGATCGACGGCGAACTCGCGCATCCGCACCTGCCGCTCGTTCCCGGTCATGAGATCGTCGGCACGGTCATCGAAAAGGGTGAGAGGGTCGAGCGGTTTGCCGTCGGCGATCGCGTCGGCATCCCTTGGCTCGGCTGGACTTGCGGTGTCTGCGGCTATTGCCAAACCGGGCACGAAAACCTCTGCGACAAGGCGCGTTTTACCGGCTACCAGATAGATGGCGGCTATGCCGAATTGACCATCGCCGACGCCCGTTACTGCTTTGCGCTGCCGCGCGAGTTCGACGATGTCGCAGCGGCACCGCTGCTATGCGCGGGGTTGATCGGCTACCGCACGTTGCGGTTCGCGGGGGACGCGCAGCGCATTGGCATTTACGGTTTCGGCGCAGCCGCGCATATCGTCGCTCAGGTCGCGCGGTTTCAAGGCCCTGCCATCTTCGCCTTTACCAAGCCCGGCGACCAAGCGGCGCACGATTTTGCGCGTCAGCTGGGGGCGGAATGGGCCGGGGGATCGGACGAGACGCCGCCCGAGCCTCTAGATGCCGCACTGATTTTCGCTGCGGTCGGCGCGCTTGTGCCGGCGGCGCTGGCGGCGACTGCAAGGGCGGAACGATTGTCTGTGGCGGCATTCACATGAGCGATATTCCAGCCTTTCCTTATGCGCTGTTGTGGGAGGAGCGCAGCCTGCGTTCCATCGCCAATCTTACGCGCAGGGATGCGGAGGAGTTTCTGGCGCTCGCGCCCAAAGCCAATATCAAAACGACGACGAGAACTTATCCGCTTGCGGATGCCAACGCGGCGCTCGCGGATTTGCGAAGCGGCCGCCTCGAAGGGGCTGCGGTCCTTGTGCCTTAACCACAGGCGAGCGTTCTCCGAACAGCGATGAGTGTGTCACTGCTTGTTTTGGTTGCGTTGACCCGTTGCCAGTATATAGGTCCGGGTTCAGCCTGGAGCTGACGTTTGACGATCTCCGGCCTTGCGTCGGAAGCATCGTCCTTGCGTGCCTCGACGCGCGAAGCCAGCGTCGCCTCCGATGCTTCCAGCCAAATGCCAGTGAACGGTGCGCCAGCATCTCTTGCCACTTCGGCAAACGACTGCCGTTCCTCAGGACGCAGCGATACCGCATCGACGATCGCGCAATAGCCGGCACGTAACGCTGTCGAGGCCAGCCGGCGCAACTCCCCGTACACTCGGTCACTGGTGCCTGATGAATACGCTTCCGGCGGCAACCGAACCTCTGGAGGGATCCCAAATAGACGCTTGCGGATGACATCACTCCGCAGCACCCGTGCGCCTGGTCGCGCGCCGAGGTCGGGTGCCAGCGCCACGGCGACGGTCGATTTGCCGGTGCCGCTCAACCCGCCGATCGCGATGAGGCGAGCCGGGGCGGGCCGCAATGCCTGGCACGCATCATCGAGATAAGATTGTGCTTCGCCGTGGGAGCCACTGCTCGCTGCGACATGCGCGCGGACTGCCGCGCGCAGCGACAGAAACAGCGGCATTGCCGCGAGCCCGTGATCCTCCATGGATAAGTCGAGATAACGGTTAAAAAGCAAATTTGCGCTTTCCCGGTACCCCTGGTGCTCAAGATCCATGAGCAAAAATGACAAGTCGTAGAGCACGTCGATCGTGGCGAAGGTCTCGGAAAACTCGATGCAGTCGAACAAGACCGGCTTGCCATCGAGGACGCAGATATTGCGCAGGTGCAGATCACCATGACAGCGACGTACTTTTCCATTGGTGCGCCGTAAGTCGAGCAGGCCGGCGACACGACGCAGCCGGCTCTCGGAACACTTACGCAATTCCCTGATCTGCGAGGACGACAAGGCGGCGCCGCGCAGGCATGCGTCGTTTTCTTCTATGACACCGGCAATTCCTTGGGCGCCGCCATAGCATCGTGAAACATCGGCGAGAGAGTGGAACTCGGCGATATGCGCCGCCAGGGCGTAGACGAGGGGCGAGTTGAGGTTACCGGCCTTGGCGATCACGTCGAGCCGCTGATCTTGCGCAAAGCGCTTCATGACAACGACCCAATCGATGATCTCGCCGGCATCACCCCAGGCGAGACGGCCATCGGCGCCGCGGACGATGGATCGGACCTCACGATAAAGCCACGGCGCAGTGCGGCGATTGAGCGCGAGTTCGGCGTAGCAATACCTTCGGCGCTGCTCGACCGTCGAGAAATCGAGATAGGGAAAGCGGATCGCGCGCTTCAGTTTGTAAGCATAGCCGCCGGCGAGGAATACAAGCGAGATGTGAGTTTCGAGCCGTTCAATCTCCTTGGCGCCGCTGTAGGATGATGGGCTACTGAGAAACGCGATCACCTCACGCTGATCGTCAGAAATCCGAGACACAGACATCGAAGCGCTGTCGCGCCGATCGGCGTAATTTCCCTGGGCCATAGCGTGAGCTTCGGAGTGGTACAGATCACGGACGGTCAAGCGCTAGGTTCCTGACAATGGCGGACATCACGACAGTGGCGAACCGCCACCACATGCCAGCTCGACAAAGTCGAGGATCTTCTCTTCCAACTGGATCGGATAAATCGGGTCGAAATCGACTTCTGCCCCGAATCCACCGGTAGCGCCGACATGGGGAAAGGTGCCGGTATATTCGATCATCAGCGGCGGCTCGCCTTCGGTCGCGTACACGGTGAGCCGCGGCGGCCGCGCGCCTTTCGGCAGGAATCCGCGAACGATCACCAATTCGGCGGAGAGGTGATTGTTGACTTCTGCAAGCCGAGAGGTCGCCTCGGCACCATGCTTGCGAGCGGTTTCGGCGACTTCGTCGAGCAGCGGCATGATTGTCGTCGTGGCGAGCTTCGAGAACCATTGCTGCCGCCGCTCGCTCGCCGTGCTGGGCACCGCCGCCGCCGAAGCGGGATTGGGTTTTTTCCATATCGGGCGTGGATCGGCGCGTTTCAGGATGCCTTCCAGGGCACTGCAAAAGTCGGGTGACATTCTCGTACTCCCGCGAATTTCAAGCTCTGAGTAGCAAGAGAATGAGCCGGCTCCACTGATCCAAATCAAAGGGGCTCTTTGTCATCGCGCCCCTACTGCGCTTGATCCACGTCAATGCCGCGCGCGATGAGCGATGCTGGGGTTGCTCTCACAACGGCTAGGGCTGGGAGTAGGGTATGAAGGCTTTACAATCGCGCGTATCGAGCCACCCTATAGGCCGGCGCATCACGGGACGCGCCCAAGATGACGGACATCTCGACCCCTACCTGTCTCGTCACAAGCCCCCCGAGCCAGCCTTGTGTCCTCGATGCGGTCTCCATTTCGACAAGGGTCGCTGGCAACGGGGCCGGGCTCCGGAAGGGGCGCAGCCTTACCTATGTCCCGCTTGTCGCCGTATCGAGGACGATTTACCCGGCGGGGTCGTGACCCTGCACCGCTTGCCGCGGCATCTGAAAGATCAGGTCATCGGCCTCGTCCGGAACGTGGAGGCGGCCGAAAACGCCGAGCATCCGTTGAATCGGGTGATCGCGATCGAGGACGCAGAAGACGGTCTTGTGGTCCGCACCACCGACATTCATCTGCCCCGGCGCCTCGGCGAGGCCGTGAAACGCGCCTATCACGGCACTCTCGACATAGATTTCGACGATGACGGCTATTTCGCGCGCGTCGATTGGCATCCAGCAGTCTGATGGAGCCGCTTCCCGTCGCCCGAGCCGCAAAATACGGAGCAACGGCGTCGGACCGGGGCTCTCTTGCGTCACGGGTTATATCTCGGGTCCAGCGCCGCCGCTGAAGGACCCTTCGTAGGGCGCGGCCTATCGAGTGCGCGCCGATACATCTCGCCGTGGTACTTCGCGTATCTGGTGCTCGGACTGATCAACTCGGGTGTGCTGCCATTCCTGTTGCCGCTGGCGATGGCGGAGCACGGCCAAGGCCTCGACAGCATCGCTTATGTCGTCGGAGCCTTTAATGCCGGCGCGCCGCCGGCGCCGCTGCTCGGCATTCTGGCCGAACGGCAGCGGCTGTTCAGGCCGGTATTCATCGGCGGCACGACCGATTACCGCGTCTCGCCTGGGGCGAGGCGATGCGCGGTATCCAGCCGGCCCCCGCCACCGACGGGCTGCTGCAGCATTCGCATCATTTGCAGGAAGCAGCCCTGCATCACCTGCCGGTCACTGGCTCCGGCGCGTTCACACTCCTGCTGCCGGCGTGGGACGCGGTCAATCTGGGAGTGACACCCTTCTTCGCCTACTACCCGCTGATGATGAGTAAGAGCTATGGGGTTTTACCGACGACCACGGCTTAGTTCTATGCTTTCGCCGCAGCGGTCGGCATCGGGCTGTTTGCTTATTCGGGCCGCATGGCGAAGCGGTCCGGGCCTCGCCACGTCTTCCGCGTCGGATTGGCGATGCGCGGGCTCGGCTTTGCGGTATTGGCGGCCGTCGGTTTCCTGCCGAATTCCGCCGGCGGCTACGCGGCGGCGATATCCGCCTTTGTCGTCGCGATGCTCACCTGGCCGGTGCTCAGCGTTGCCAGCACCGGACTTGCCGCGCGGCTGACGCCTGTCGGTGAAGGTGCGGCGATGGGACTTCTCGCTGCGGCCAGCGCCGTCGCAACTGTCGTAGGCACCTTTATCGCCGGGCCCTTGGTTCAGGCCTGCGGTTATCGGGTCATCCCGGTGGCAGCGCTGACCGGCCTCGTGATTGCCAAATTCTTGATCAGAAACGGGCAGCGTCGCGGCGATACGGCGCCCCGTTAGGCCGCCGCTCGGTCGAGGCTGAAGCTCCGTGTTCGATCGTTGTAGGTGAAGAGTTCCGCATAGCGCGCCCAGTCGATCGCCGTCCGCATGGTCCTGTCCGCTTCGCGCCGCGGTAGATGGTCTTCGAGCTCGTATTCGAAGCGCCCGCGTGGCGCGGCATGTGTCTCTCGCTCATCGAGCACCTGCCGGATATGCGCGGCGAGCGGCACGAAGCGTATCAGGTGCTGGCGGAATAGCCGCTTGCGCCCATCGATGTCGCTTTGGGCAAGGACGCGGCCGGCAGCGGTCAGCTTGATCGTACCGCCCTCGAGTTCGGCAAATTCGAGCAGATGGAGGGCGGCGGCGATTGGGAACAGGCGCTTGCTGGAGAGCGCCAGCGTGCGAGCGATCTTCGCCAGCTCGGCCCGTCCGCCAAACGGCGGCGCAGCCAACGCTTCGACAAAACCGCCAAGCCGTGTGGCCGCGACCTCCGGCAATTGCCGAACCAGCCCACCGTGGATCTGGCTTTGCGAACCCATCGCCTCGGTCATCCGCGAAGTGAGGATCGCATAGATCTCGTCCACGATGGCGTGAAACGCCGCGTCGAGGCGGTTGCGCGGTTGCGCCAGCGGCACTCTGATCTCGGCGGCGACGTGCCCCGGATTTGCGCCGAGAACAACGATGCGGTCGCACATCAGCACCGCTTCCTCGATGTTGTGCGTGACCATCAGGACGGCCTTGGTGGGCAACTGATGGCCGACCCAAAGATCGAGAAAATCGGTCCGCAGAGTTTCGGCTGTGAGCACATCCAGCGCCGAGAACGGTTCGTCCATCAACAGCAGGATCGGATCGCTGACCAGCGCCCGTGCAAAGCCGACCCGTTGGCGCATACTACCTGAAAGCTCGCGCGGATAAGCCGACTGGAAGCCGTCGAGGCCGATCAGGTCGATGGCGGACATCGCCCTTCGCCGCGCCTCCTCCGCCCGTAGCTTTGCCGCGTCAAGGCCAAGTTCGACATTTTCGAGTACCGTCAGCCAGGGATAAAGCGCAAAGGTTTGGAAGACCACCGCGATACCCTCCGCCGGGCCCGCGAGCGGCGCGTTGCGATAAACCACGTTGCCAGCACTTGGTTTGATCAAGCCGCCGGCAATGCGCAGCAACGTCGATTTACCCGAGCCGGAGCGACCTAAGAGGCCGAGAATTTCGCCGTTGTGTACCGTCACATCGATCCCGGAAAGCACAGGCAGCGTCCCGCCCGACGGCTTGGTGAAATTCATGTCGATATGGCTGAGAGCGATGATCGGCTCGGCCGTCGCATCGAACATCTGCTGCTCCCGCTAATCGAGCCGCATCCGGCGCTCCGCATAGGCATAGAGCGGCCGCCACAGCAACCGGTTCATTGTGATCACCAACACCGACATGACGGCGACGCCCAACGCAATGTGCGGGTAGTCGCCCGCTGCCGTCTTTTGCGCGATATAGGCACCGAGCCCGCCTGCAGTCAGGTTAGTCGATCCCCAGTTGACCGACTCGGCGACGATGCTGGCGTTCCAGGCACCACCCGAAGCGGTGATAGCGCCGGTCACATAATACGGGAAAATGCCGGGCAGCATGATCTCGCGCCACCAGCGCCACGGCCGTACCCGAAAGCTCGCGGCCGCTTCGCGGAAGTCGCTCGGGAAGGCGCTGGCACCGGCGATGACATTGAACAGGATGTACCACTGCGTCCCCAGAATCATCAGCGGACAAAGCCAAATCCCGGGCGACAGGCGGAAGTGGACGATCAAGAAAACCGCCACCGGAAACAAAAGATTGGCCGGAAACGCCGCGAGGAACTGGCTTACCGGCTGGACCCGGGACGTTAGCTCTGGCCGTAGGCCGACGAAGACCCCGATGGGAACCCAGATCAAGGACGCCAGCGCGACGAGAATTGCCACACGCGCCAACGTCAGCGCTCCATTGCCGGCCGCCAGTCGCACATCGCCCCACGACAGTACCGATCCGGCATACTGGACAATCGCCCAACCGACATAGATCAGGCCACCGGCTACCAGCCCGAGCCAAAGCGCATCTCCGACACGCTGCGGAAGCACCCGCCGCGTTGCCCCGCTCGGCAGAAGCGCGAGCCTTGCCCGTGCGCCGCCTCGCATCGCTATGGCGAGCGGCCGCCCGACGCGTGCAATCAAGCCCGACCGACGAAACAGGTCGAGCGCCCAGCTTTTTGGGAAGACCTGCGCAGCCGTTTGCTCGAACCGAAACTTATCGGCCCATGCCACCATCGGCCGGAACATCAGCTGATCGTAGAGAACGATCGCGACCGTCATGGCAAGGATCGCCCAACCGACAGCGGCCAGATCGCGCTGCGCGATCGCTGTGGCGACGTACGAGCCGACGCCGGGGAGTGCGATGTGCAGATCGCCGACTGAGATCGCCTCCGACGCCACGACAAAAAACCAACCGCCGGACATCGACATCATCATGTTCCAGATGAGGCCGGGCATGGCAAACGGCACTTCGAGACGCCAAAAGCGCTGCCAGGCCGATTCCCGAAAGCTGCGGCTCGCCTCGTCGAGATCGGTCGGGATGGTCCGCAGCGACTGGTAGAAGCTGAACGCCATGTTCCAGGCTTGGCTGGTGAAGATCGCGAAGATGGCGGCCAACTCCGGCCCCATCGTATTGCCCGGAAATAACGCGACGAAAAACGCGACTGTGAAGGACAGGTAGCCGAGGATCGGCACCGATTGCAGCACGTCGAGGATCGGGATCAGCACCATCTCGGCGCGGCGGCTTTTCGCTGCCAATGTCGCGTAGGTGAAGGTGAACAACAACGACGCCAGCATCGCCGCGAGCATGCGCATCACCGTCCGTAGCGCATAGAGCGGGAGAGCCGTCGGTGAGAGCGAGATCTCCGACTGATGTTCGACCGCAAATGGCGCCACCATCAGATGAGTACCGACACCGAGCAGGATCACGACGCCGAGCACGAGCAAGGTCGCGACCAAGTCGCGCCAACCCGGAACACGCTGCTGCCAGTTCGCGCCCGTTAGTACCTCGGCATGTTGCTCCACGGCTCGCTGCCTCTTGCGAAAGGCTTCCACCTACCGGAAGGCGGCACATCATTTCGCGGCAATCCGCGTGGTGCCTTGACGTGGATCAAGGCCAAGCCGCGTCGACCGCCGCAAGCTAGCGATCGCTTTGAAAAGGAGGCGGTCGTGACCGGTTTTACATTCACCGTTGAAGATCTGAAGTCCGCGCCGGTTGAGGTTCGCCGTTGGCTTACGGGTCGGATGGACAGTGAGCTATCGGTGCTCAGATTGGCCGCGCCGGTCTCGCCGCCAGTCCCGGCTCCGGCGCTGGCCACCTGTACCCCTGAGGAAGCTGCCAGTATGTTCGACCTGCTAAAGGGCGATTTCGCAGCGACCCACGTGCTTCTCGAGCTGGCGCGCGATGAGCCGGGCAGCAACCCCGTCGCGCCGCTTCACGCCGTCAATATTGGCACGCTGATGCGCAATACGCGACTCGACGATCACCGGCTGGTCAGCTGTCTGCAGACGATCACTCGCGCATTTCAGGAGGTGCGAGGCGACCCGCAAGCAACGCTGTTCGGCTTCGACCAAGCCAACCACATCTACATACACGAGGCAACGCATCGCAGCGTTCAGGCTCTGTGGCAGGAACTGGCACGGCTGCACGCGCCGACCGACGCCAAGGCGGTAGAGCCAGTCGACTGGTCCGGGGGTTTTCAGCCTCGCCGGTTGGGCCCGAGCGACGACATCGCGACGCATCAGCCACACTAGCCCGAGCCTCGATTGATGCGGGCGTTGCCATCCGACTCTGGCCGCGGTTTGGCATTCCGCTTGTTTAGCCGATCCGGCGAGCGGACCCACAAGACATGGCGCGGTCTGGCCCCTTGGATTTCAGGGCTCGTGACATTGGCAACGATCGTGCTGATCGTCGCGCACCTCAGTACTCTGGAAGAGTTCGCGCGGCTCGTTGTGGCACTGCAACCGGCATGGTTCCTGCTGGCCCTCGCAGCCCAGGCAGCAACCTATATCGGTGCATCGCTGTCTTGGGCGCGGACCCTGCGCTACGCGCGCCATCCGCGACCGTTGTCGCTTGTCGTCCCGCTCGGCGTCGCCAAATTGTTCACCGATCAGGTGGTGCCCAGCGGCGGTGTCAGCGGTGCGATTTTGGTGACCCGCGCCCTGGCCCGACGTGGCGTACCGACTGACGCTGCAATGGCCGTATTGCTCGTTGGTCTCGTCTCCTATTTTGCGGCCTATCTGATCGCAGCGCTCGTCAGCCTTGTCATCCTCTGGCTGTACCATCGCGCCAATGCGGCGCTGTGCGCCGTTCGGGGCTTTCATTATCGTCGTCGTCGCGATCCCGTGGGGCGTTCTATGGCTGAAAGCCTGGGGAACGCGGCTGATGACGAGTTGGGCGAGGCGCTTGCCGGGCGCTGCTCGTTTGTTGCGAGCGATTGCCGATGCGCCCACCGATCTCGTCCGCGATCCGCGTCTTTTGGTGCAAACAGTGCCACTCGAATTCGCGATCTTTGCTCTGGATGCCTTAACCCTCTGGTTGGTGCTGCGCGGCCTCGGGCAGGACCCGCCGCTTTGGGTGGCTTTCGTCAGCTTTGTCATGGCTTCAGTGGCGGCGACGCTCGGCCCCATACCGCTCGGTCTGGGCACCTTCGAAGCCGCCAGCATCAGCATGCTACACATGCTTGGAACCACAATCGAAGCGGCCTTGGCAGCGACGCTGATCTTGCGCGGCCTTACCTTCTGGCTGCCGATGCTGCCCGGTCTCTACCTCGCGCGGCGCGAAATTGGTTCTGCATAACCAGCGTCTGCCGAAACTAGATGCGGCCGAGGAAAGCGACGTCGGTCGGGTGCGGTTGAGCTAAATCAAGGTAACGCAGGTCGTTTTCGCCTCCGATCGGCATCGCGTCGGTGACTGCTCCCGATCCATTTGTTGACGAGGATAAGGCGATGCTGTTGCGACTCAAATACGCGCGGTGAACGCGAGGCGCTTTGCGGTGCGATCGTTGATCGCCGCTTCGAAGCATCAAGAGATGTGGTGTCTTTTCGCGACGGGTGAGCAGCAACGGCCCTATAAACACCTGCCGACCGGTGCGGCCGCTATGGCTCAAGGGGCTCTTCAGCCATTTCATTCCCAGCGGCGGCGGGCTGATCTCACTCCGCCGCTGTCGATCGAGCCGGTAGGGTTTGCTCTGCCTCGTACACAACAGACATCGTCCGAAACAGGCTCGCCGGGTTGACACTAATCGAATCGATGCCGAGCTCAGTCAAAAATCGCGCGATGTCAGGATAGTTCGCCGGCGCTTCGCCGCAAATTCCAACATGCCGGTGATTGCGCTTTGCGCCCAGAACGGCCATTCGCAGCATCGTCAACATACCGGGATCGCGCTCGTCGAAATCAAACGCAACAATGTCCGAGTCACGGTCGACACCCAATGTCAGCTGCGTCAGATCGTTTGACCCAATTGAGAACCCATCGAACAAGGCGGCGAAATTGTCGATGTCGATGACGTTGTTTGGGATCTCGCACATCACATAGATTTCGAGCCCGTTCTCACCCCGTTTGAGGCCGTTTTTTGTCATCGCCTCGATGACCCGCCTCGCCTCATCGACCCGTCGACAGAACGGCACCATGATCAGCAGATTGGTGAGGCCCATCGTCTCGCGTACGCGCTTCAACGCTGCGCATTCGAGCTGAAAGCCCTCGGCATAAGCTGGATGGCCATAGCGGGAGGCACCACGAAATCCGAGCATCGGGTTGCCTTCCTTCGGCTCGAACCCGGCGCCGCCGATCAAACAGGCATATTCGTTGGTTTTGAAGTCCGACAACCGGATGATGACCGGCTTCGGGTAAAACGCGGCAGCGATCGTCCCGACACCCTCGGCGAGTTTTTCGATGAAGTAATCCGCCGGACGCTGATAGCCGCGGGTCAGCCGATCGATGATGGCGCGCGCTTTTGCGGACTCAACCCGTTCCGGATGCACCAGTGCCATCGGATGGATGCCAATATGTTCGCTGATGATGAACTCCATCCGCGCCAAGCCGACGCCGTCATTTGGCAGCATCGCGGTGTGAAAAGCGAGTTCCGGATTGCCTAGATTGACCATGATGGCAGTATGCGGTCGCGGTATTCGGTCGGTCGAAGTGCGGCTGACATCGAACGGCAGCGCGCCCGCATACACTTCTCCTGTCTCGCCATCGGCACAGGAGACAGTGACAGACGCCCCGGTGGCGAGTTTTTCGGTCGCCGCTTCGGCGCCTACCACGGCGGGCACGCCAAGCTCCCTGGCGACGATAGCCGCGTGGCACGTGCGACCGCCGCGCGCTGTAACGATGGCGGCGGCACGCTTCATGACCGGCTCCCAGTCAGGACTGGTCGCTTCGGCAACCAGCACCTCGCCGCTTTGGAAGCCGGCAAGATCGTCGGAACTTTCGATGACGCGAACACGCCCGGACGCAATCTTTTCGCCGACCGCCCGGCCCGAGATCAGCACCGGCCCGCTCGCTTTCATGGCATAGGTCTCAAAGGCGCCGGGCGGCTTTTGCGACGCGACGGTTTCCGGTCGGGCCTGCACGATGTAAAGCTGGCCGTCTTCGCCGTCCTTGGCCCATTCGATGTCCATCGGCATCGGGTGACCTGCGCGCCGCGAATAATGCTCCTCGATGCGCAGTGCGTTGTCGGCCAATTCCAGCACCTCGGCGTCGCCGATACAGAAGCGCTCTCGTTCGGCTCGCCGCGTTGCGATGTTGCGCGTGGTGGGGCCGGCGTGCCGGCGCGAATAGACAAGGCGCAACTGCTTGCCCCCGAGCGAGCGGCTCAGAACGGCGCGGTGACCCTGCGCAAAGGTCGGTTTGTGCACATAGAACTCGTCGGGATCGACCTTGCCCTGGACAATGTTCTCGCCAAGGCCGTAGGAGCCGGTAACGAAGATCACGTCGCGAAAACCCGACTCGGTGTCGAGGGTGAAGATCACGCCGCTCGCGGCTAGGTCGGCGCGCACCATTTTCATCACTGCGACCGACAGGGCGACCTTGAAATGATCGAAGCCGTTGTCGGTTCGATAGACGATTGCGCGATCGGTGAACAGCGACGCGAAACATTGCCGGCACGCCTCCACGACAGCGTCAGCGCCACGCACGTTTAAAAAGCTTTCGTGCTGGCCTGCAAAACTTGCGCTCGGCAAATCCTCTGCTGTCGCCGAGCTGCGCACGGCAACTGCTATGTCTTTGCCCAGTTGTGCTTCGAGCACGCCATACGCGGCGACGATCTCGTGATGCAGCGCGGCGCAGCCGGTGGCCTCGTAGACGATGCGCCGAGCGGCGGCGGCTCGCTCCGTGAGCAGCGCCACATCGCGGATATCGAAATCCATCAATGGACGCAGTGCCGCCCACGCACCGGCCGCGTCGAGGGCCTCCCGATACGCCGTCGCGGTCAGGGCAAACCCGTCCGGTACACGTATGCCTTGCGGCCCAAGCGCCGAATATAGCTCACCGAGCGAGGCCGTTTTGCCGCCGACTTGCGCGACATCACTGAGACCGATCTCCGCAAAGCGGCGCACGTAAGTCTGGCTCGGCATTCCGGCACCTCATCGATCGAGCTCGCCGTTGACTTATGGCGGGCGGAGTGGCCGTCGGCGTTGATCTGCATCAACTGCCGTCCGCGGCATGGGATCGCCGGCGGGCCCTCGCCGAACTTGTTGACCTAGATCAAGGTCTCATCCGGCGAGGCATGATTCTTAGCTTAGGTCAGTCGCAAGCAGGGGTTCGAGCCATGTTTACCGCGACAATATTCTTCGGCCTGTCATCGATGTTCGCGGCGATCGCTGCATCCGTGATACGCCCGCAGCCCGTACTCGTACCGGTCAAGGTTACGCGCCGTCATCGCCGATGAGACCGCCCGCGCCATCATCGCAGCGTCGCCAGCCGTTGCCGGAGCATCGGCCGAAACCGATGAGCGAGGATCCCGAGGCGCCAGGCAAGATCAAGGCTCTCATGGAAAGCGCAGCGTTCCGGGAGGCCGACCAGGACTCCGATTTCCTGCGCCGCGACGACATGCGCAGCCTGCGGCTAATGCTCGATTATCTCAAGCCGCAGAGGCTGCTCGCCGAGCGCGATGTCGCGCACACAATCGTGGTATTCGGCGGCACCCGCATAACCGAACCGCAAGCAGCGAGGCGCAATCGTGACGCATTGGCCGCCGCACTTATCACTCGGCCCAACGATCGTGCTTTGAGGGATCGCATAGAGATTGCCCAGCGGATCGAGGAGAAGAGCCACTACTACGAAATTGCGCGGGATTTTGGCCGGCTCGTCGGCGCCTGCGGCGACAAAGCGATCGGCGGCCGCATCATGGTAATGACCGGCGGCGGTCCCGGCATCATGGAAGCCGCCAACCGCGGCGCGCATGACGCCGAGGCCGAATCGATCGGGCTCAATATCACGCTTCCGCACCAGCAATATCCGAACCCGTATGTAACACCCGGCCTGTGTTTCAGCTTTCATTATTTCGCGATGCGCAAGCTGCACTTTCTGTTGCGGGCGCGAGCACTCGTCGCATTCCCCGGCGGATACGGCACGATGGACGAGCTGTTCGAAGTCCTCACCCTCGCGCAATCGCGCAAGATCGACCCGGTGCCCGTGATCCTGGTCGGCGAGGAATACTGGCGGCGCGCGTTCGACGTCGATTTTCTGGTATCCGAAGGCACCATCGATCCTGAAGATCGCGAGCTGTTCTGGTACGCCGAAACCGCTCAGGACATCTGGCGCGACATTCTGCTGTGGTACGAGATCCGCGGCACACCGCTCTTGGCCCCCGGCGCCATCGAGGAGGTCTGCGGTCCTCAAGGCGGAGCAGCCGGCGCATGAAGCTGTCTTTCCACGGCGCCGCGCGGAGCGTCACCGGTTCATGCCATCTGCTTGAATCCGGTGGTCGCCGCATCCTTGTCGACTGCGGCATGATCCAGGGCAGCCGCGATATCGAAGAAGAAAACGCAGCCGTGTTCGGCTTTGAGCCGAGCGCGATCGACATCGTGCTGCTGACCCACGCCCATCTCGACCATTGCGGGCGTTTGCCGCTTCTGGCGAAGCGAGGCTTTCGCGGTGAGATCATCGCTACTGAAGCAACCCGTGATCTGACGCGCCTGGTGCTGCTCGATGCGGCACATCTTCAAGAGGAGGATGCCCGCCGGCGGCAACGCCGCGCGTATCGGCGCGGCAAGCGCGACGTCGAAGAGCCGCTCTATACGTTGCTCGATGTATTTGACTCCCGTCAGGGGCACGATGGCCCACTCGTTCATCCAGGTTCATGACGACGAGACCACGGCGTTCGAGCATTGACGGACAGCGGGTCGGAGCGGCACGGTCGCTGGCGCAAATACGCCATCATGCGCAAGGGCAGCTCGCGCGGTTGCCGGAGCCATTGCGGCAATTGCAGCCCTTCAGGTATCCGGTTGAGATTTCCTCCAGCCTGCGCAGCCTTGCGGCCGAACTCGATCGCAAGGAGCAGGCAGCGTTCGGTTAGTCGGTAATGCTTGACGGTTCGGGCGCTGTGGCATGTGCCAACGCGACGCTTGGCGAGAAGGTTCGCTTTCTGAGTGATCCGTGCAGCTATCCGGATCGTGAACACGGCGTCGAAGTGGTCGAGACGCATTATTCCTGGGTCTTCCTGACCCGCGGCCATGCTTTCAAGCTCAAGAAGCCGGCTCACGGCGAAGGTTTCGACTTTCGCAACGTAGAAGCACGGCGGCGCAATGCGCTGGCTGAATTGCGACTTAACCGCCGGCTGGCGCCAACGATTTACTTGGGCATGGTCGCGCTTACTGAGGAACCCGGCGGACGTCTCTGTTTCGGCGGCGAGGCCGAACCCATCGACTGGCTCGTCAAAATGGTCCGATTGGACAGCGACTTCATGCTTGATAGGCAGCTCGGGGCCGGGGTTTGGCATTATGGCGAGCTCGAAGCTTTGGCTGACCGCTTGGCCAAATTTTTCGCGCACGCGCGGCGCCTGAACCTCGCGCCGCCAGCCTATATCGCGCAGCTCCAGCGTGAATTGCGCTATGCGCTCGGCTCCCTCGGGCGCGCCAGCGAACCTCGGGTGCGGTGCCGCGCGGTGCCGATCATTCGGACGCTTCGAGCATTCTTGACGCGAAACGAGGCGTTCTTCCGGCAGCGTTCCCGATTTCTGATCGACGGCCACGGCGATTTGCGAC
>DATJSH010000289.1:0-39813 GCA_035504235.1 Allostellaceae bacterium
GACCGACATGGGCGCGCTGCAGGAACGCATCACGACGACCAAGAAGGGCTCGATCACCTCGGTACAGGCGATCTACGTGCCGGCCGACGACTTGACCGACCCGGCGCCGGCGACCTCGTTCGCGCATCTCGATGCGACGACGGTGCTGTCGCGGCAGATCGCCGAATTGGGCATCTACCCGGCGGTCGACCCTCTCGATTCGACCTCGCGCATGCTCGACCCGCGCGTCGTCGGCGACGAGCACTATCAGGTCGCGCGCGATGTGCAGCGCGTGCTGCAGACTTACAAGTCGCTGCAGGACATCATCGCGATCCTCGGCATGGACGAGCTGTCGGAAGAGGACAAGCTCACCGTCGCCCGCGCCCGCAAGATCCAGCGCTTCCTATCGCAACCGTTCCATGTCGCCGAAGTCTTTACGGGATCTCCCGGGGTGCTTGTCAGCCTTGAGGACACGATCAAGGGCTTCAAGGGCATCGTGGCCGGTGAGTACGACGAGATGCCGGAGGCCTCGTTCTATATGGTCGGCACGATCGAGGAAGCGGTCGAAAAAGCCCGCAAGATGGCTAGCGAGGCGGCGTAACCCGCATGGCTGACCGTGTGCAATTCGAGTTGGTGACGCCGGAGCGGCTCGTCCTCTCGACCGAAGTCGAGATGGTAGTGGTGCCCGGCACAGAAGGCAATTTCGGCGTGCTGCCGGGACATTCGCCGCTGATCTCGACGATTCGTCCCGGCACGATCGATATCTACGAAACGCGCGCCGCGATCTCCGAGCGTATTTTCGTCGTCAGCGGCATCGCCGAGGTGACCCCCGAGCGCTGCACGGTACTGGCCGAGGAAGCGATGATGCCCTCAAGCCTCGATCGTGCGGCGGTCGAAGCTGAACTGCAGACGATCGAAGGCAATCTGCCGAGTCTGCGCGACCAAGTTGGTCGCGCCACCGGCGTTGACCGTGACCGGCTCGTCGCCGAATTACGCGGGCTTGAGCACCAGCAGGCGATCGCCCGCGCCAAGGTGGAAGCGCTCGGCGCGGCCGCGCATTAATCCCAAGCACGGGAACTTCATCGCTCACTGGTGTATAACCGGGTATGAGCCTGTGGACGCTCGACGATATTCCCTGGAAGCATTTCGACCCGTCTCGGCTCGATCCCGAAATTGTGCGCCTGGTGAAGGCGGCGAGCCTCGTCGAATATAACGGCGCTGCTTACGCCCAACATTTATGCCGCGTTTTCGCCGACGACCCCGCGTTCCAGGAGAGCGCGCACGGCTGGGGCGAGGAGGAAGTGCAGCACGGTGTGGCGCTGGCGCGCTGGGCGGCGCTCGCCGACCCAGACTTCGATTTCGATTCGGCCTTTGCCCGCTTCCAATCGGGTTATCGGATCGATTTCGACAAGATGTTCGCGCGCCGCGGCTCCCAGGCAGGCGAGATGCTGGCTCGCTGCATCGTCGAAACCGGCACAAGCTCGTACTACACCGCGCTCAAGGAGGCGACCGCCGAGCCGGTGCTGCAGGAAATCTGCCGCCGCATCGCGGCCGATGAGTTGCGCCACTACCGGCTCTTCTACAAAAAGCTCGGCGTGTGCCTCACCCGCCAGAGGCTCGGCCGCTGGGCGCGGCTCAAGATCGCGCTCGGCCGCGTCGCCGAAAGCGAGGACGATGAACTCGCCTACGCCTATTATGCCGCTAACACGGCCGAAGCCGCTTACGACCGGCAGCACTGCAGCCGTGCCTATGCCAGGCGCGCCTTCGCGATCTATCGACCGCATCATGTCGAGCGCGGCGTCGCGATGATCTTGAAGGCCGTCGGGCTGACCCCGAACGGCCGGCTAGGCCGCGCGCTCGCGGCGGTGTCGTGGCGAGCGATGCGCTGGCGGGCGGAGCGCTTGGCGAAGATCGCCCCCTGAAAGAACGTGCGACCTAAAAAAACGTACGGACCGCGTCGACCACCGTGTAATCGTCATCGACCACATAAAGCACCGGCCATTTGTCGAAGGTCAGGCACGGGTGCGAGACGCCGAACCCGACCAGATCGCCGACCCGCAGCGGTGAGCCGGCCGGAACGCTCACATGGCAATGCTGGTCGTTGAGACCGGCGACGACATGGCCATCGCCGATCGCACGCGGGCGCGCATCCCCCGGCCGACACCAAGAAAGCGGCACCGGCAGCTCGTCATAGGACACATCGCGCTTGCCCATCGTCAGCAGCACCTTGCCTGGCTCCGGGCGCGACTGCACATAGGCCCAGACTTCGAGCGCCGGCAGCAGGCCGGGGCCGAGCGCCGCCAATTCCCGTGAACGCGCGACAAGATCAGCGAACGCTTCGCGATAGAGCACGGAATCATGCGTCAGGTAGCAGCCGCTGCGGATCAGCACCATGATCTCGCGGTCGATCCCCGCATCGCCAAAGCGCTTGGCGACCAGATCATAAAACGCCGAGCCGCCGGCGCTGAGGATCAGCGGGCCGGGCGCGAACAGGTCCTCGTGTGACGCCTCGACCGCGATCGCCACGAGAAAATCCAGAAAGCGCGCGACCTGGCCGGCGGTTTCCTCCGCTGTCGCGCCGTGAAACAGACCCTCGAATCCCTCGACCCCGCGCAGGGCCAGCACCGGCCCGGCCTCTTTGACGGCGCGGGTGACATCAAGCGCTGCGGCGAGATCGCGGCAGCCGGTGCGCCCGCCGGGATAGCCGCCTTCGAGCAGCACCTGGAGCGGTCGGCCAAGTTTCGCCTCGCGCGCCGCGCCAGCGAGCGCTGCGACATTCGCCGTCGAATCGATAAGACAATAGAAGTCGAAATCGGGGTCGCGCTTCAGTTCGTCGACGATGTAGCGGATTGCCCGCCGCCCGACGAGCTGGTTGGCCAGCACGATGCGGCCGACGCCAAAATCACGCGCGACCTGCACTTGCTGGATCGTCGCCAAGGTCATCGCCCAGGCGCCATCGGCGAGCTGCCGGGAAAAGAGTTGTGGGCTCATCGTGGTCTTGCCGTGTGGCGCGATCGCCGCGCCCGACGCATCGAGAAACCGCCGCATCCAAGCGCCGTTATGCGTCAGCGCGCTGTCCTTCAGCACCGCGACGGGGAGCGTCATGTCCTCCCGCAGTACATTCCACCGCTTGGTGCCGATGGCGCTTGGTGGAAACGGCGCAGTGCCGCCTGGGATGCCCTTGATGCGGTGATCGAGAAGCAGCCGGTCGAGCGGGGCGAGGTCCATCACACCGCCCGCGCCGCATGGTCGGCGAGCACATGAGCGATCACCTGGGTGATTCTGCGCCCGGTCGGAATGTGAAGAAATTCGTTCGGCCCGTGCGCGTTGGAATGAGGCCCGAGCACGCCGGTCACGACAAACTGCGCCGCGGGGAATTTCTCGCCGAGCATCGCCATAAACGGGATGCTGCCGCCCTCGCCGATATAAGCCGGCGGCGCGCCGAATGCATCCTGCGACGCCTTTTCGAGTGACGCACCGAGCCACGGCGCCAGCGCCGGTGCATTCCACCCGGTCGAGCCGACCTGGCCAGTGAAACTGACCTTGGCGCCGTAAGGCGCGTCGGCTTCGAGCAGCGCGCGCACCGCCTCGGTCGCCTCTTTGGCGTCGAGTGTCGGCGGGGTGCGCAGGCTCAATTTCGCGCTTGTGTAGGGCAGCAGCACATTGCCGGCATCGCCCGGCAGCGGCAGCCCGGCCATGCCGGTCACCGCGAGCTGCGGCCGCCAGCTGCGGTTGAGCACTAACTCGGTGAGATCGTCGCTCACTGCGCCGGCGCCCGACACAAACGGGAATTCGTTGCGCACCACGTCGCCGAGCACCGAAGCAGCCTGGCGCGCCTGGGCCAATCGCTCGGCGGGGACCTGCGCATAAAGCGCCTCCGGGTGTATTGTCCCCGTCTCCTCATCCTCGAGCCGCGACAGCAACTTGCGGAAAATGCGGAAGCTCGACGGCACGATCCCCGAGGCGTGCCCAGAATGCACGCCCTCGCTTAGGATTTCGACCGTCAGCGTACCGGCGACGACGCCGCGCAGCGAGGTGGTGAGCCAGAGCTGGACGTAATTGCCGCACCCGGAGTCGAGGCAGACGACGAGCGACGGGCTGCCGATGCGATCGGCGAGGTGATCGACATAAAACGGCAGGTCGTAGCTGCCCGATTCCTCGCACGCTTCGATCACCACGACAGCACGCGCATGCGGCACCCTTTGCTCCTGCAGCGCGGCAAGCGCGGTCAGCGCACCGAACATCGCGTAGCCGTCGTCGGCGCCGCCGCGGCCATAGAGCTTGTCGCCGACGATCCGCGGCAGCCACGGGCCGTAACCCTCTTCCCAGCCGACCATTTCCGGCTGCTTGTCGAGATGGCCGTAAAGCAGCACCGTGTCGTTGTTCGGCCCTGCGCCGTCGCCTGGAATATCGATAAAGATCAACGGGGTGCGGCCTTCGAGCCGCACCACGTCGAGCGTCGCGCCGGGAAATGCGGCGATCTTGCCGCGCGCCCAACGCTCGAACATCGCTACCGCTGCCTCCATGTGGCCGTGTGCTGCCCAATCGGGGTCGAAGAGAGGCGATTTGTTGGGAATCTTGATGTATTCCACGAGCGTTGGGACGATCTCGTCGCCCCAGCTTTGATCGACGAATGTCTTCAACTTGGCGGGGTCGAGCATGCGGCTTCTCCGGAAGATCGGGCCAATCTACCATCGCCGCAGGGCGCCGCCATGATCGTCGTGTTCGGCTCTATCAATGTCGACCTGATCGTGCCGGTGGCGCATCTGCCGGCGCCGGGCGAGACGGTGCTCGGCGACGATTACACGATGGCGCCAGGCGGCAAAGGCGCCAACCAGGCCCTCGCGGCGCGGCGCGCCGGCGCGGACGTGACAATGATTGGCGCGGTCGGACGCGACGGCTTTGCCGAGGCGGCGCTGTCGCTGCTGCGCCGCGATAGGGTCGACCTCGACCTGGTCGCGACCAGCCTGCGCCCGACCGGCTGCGCGACCATTACCGTTGATCCGAAGGGCGAAAACCAGATCGCAGTGTCCTCGGGCGCTAATCTGGATGTCGTCGCGGCGCAAATGCCGGACCGGTTGCTCGGCCCCGGCACCGTGCTCGTCTTGCAGCGCGAAATACCCATTGCCGAGAACGCGGCGTTGATTTGCCGAGCGCGCGAACGCGGCGCCCGGATTGTCATGAGCGTCGCGCCGGCGGGACCGATCGCACCCGCACAGTCAGAAGATATCGATATCATTATCGCAAATGAAGGCGAAGCCTCTGCCGGCGGTCTCGGTTCGCAGCCGCGGCCGCGCCAGGCTTTGATCGTCACCCACGGCGCCCTCGGTGTTGTGGCCTACTTGTCCAAGGGCGGCGAAATTGTCGCGCCGGCATTACCAATCGAGCCCGTCGACACGACGGGCGCCGGCGACACCTTCGCCGGGGTCCTTGCGGCCGGGCTCGATGAGGGATTGCCATTCGATCTTGCATTACGCCGCGCTAGCGCGGCAGCGGCGCTTGCCTGTCTTGCGATCGGCGCGCAGTCGGCGATGCCCGACCGCGCCGCGATCGATGCCGCCGTCGCGCGGCTACCGGGTTAGGTGCTCGCGGAACTCGTCGAGCAAGGCAACATAGACCGGCCGCTTAAAATCGACGATCAGTCCGGGAAGCTCCGCCGGCTCAGCCCACCTCCAAGCGTCAAACTCAATTTCATGACGCGCTAGATCGATATCGATATCTTGACCCGTAAATCGCATCAAAAACCATTTCTGACGCTGCCCGCAATAGCGCCCGCCCCAGCGTTTCGGGATCAGCGACGTCGGCAGATCGTAGCAGAGCCAATCGCGGGTTTCGGCCACAAACTCGGCCTTGTCAGTGCCGGTTTCCTCATAGAGTTCGCGCCGGGCGGCTTCGAGCGGGGTCTCGCCCGCATCGATACCCCCTTGCGGCATCTGCCAAGCCGACAAGCCGTCAGGCATACCGACGCGCCGGCCGACAAAAACCTTGCCGTCTTTATTGACAAGGACGACCCCGACGCACGGGCGATACGGGCCCATCCGATCGGGGCCCGGGTCGCGGCTCGCTTTGTCGCCGCTCAGTTTTCGGCCTTCGCCGCGCCAAAGAGCGCGATGCCGCGCAGCATATCGACGGCCCGCGCCAGCTGGTAGTCGTCCGGCGTACCGATCACGGTTGGATCGACCGTCGCCTGGTCCTCGGGATTGTCGGGGTCGCTCTTGCTCGCGTCCTCTTTCTTCGCGACGGCGCTGGTGTCACCGGCGGGATGCTCGATCTTGGCGGCCTCGACGATGATATCGGGCTCGATGCCCTTGGCCTGGATCGAGCGGCCCGACGGCGTGTAATAGCGCGCCGTGGTCAGCCGCATCGCGCCGTGGCCGGGCAACGGGATAATCGTCTGCACCGACCCTTTGCCGAAGGAGCGCGTGCCCATCAGAATCGCGCGATGGTGGTCCTTCAATGCGCCGGCAACAATCTCCGAGGCCGAAGCCGAGCCGCTATTGATCAGCACCACCATCGGCAAGCCGCCGGTGATGTCACCGGGATGCGCGTTGTAGCGCTGTGCATCGTCCGCGCGCCGGCCACGGGTCGAGACGATCTCGCCCTTGTCGAGGAACGCGTCCGACACCGCGACCGCCTGGTCAAGCAGCCCGCCGGGGTTGTTGCGCAGATCGAGCACGATGCCGGCGAGCTTGTTGCCTGCCTGCTGTTTCAAATTCTTCATCGCGTTTTCGAGACCGACATCGGTCTGCTCGTTGAAGCTGGTGATGCGGATATAGCCGATGTTGTCGCCTTCGAGATGCGACCGGACGGATTGAATCTTGATCGTCGCGCGCGTCAGCTTGACATCGAACGGGTCCTTCCCGGCCCGTCGGATACGCAGCGTGATATCGCTGTTGATTGGCCCACGCATCTTTTCGACCGCCTCGGGCAAGGTCATACCCTGCACCGGGGCACCGTCGAGCTGAATGATGAGATCGCCCGGCTTCAACCCGGCGCGCGCCGCCGGCGTGTCATCAATCGGCGACACCACCTTGATGAGACCGTTCTCCATCGACACTTCGATCCCGAGCCCGCCGAACTCGCCGCGGGTCTGGACCTTCATATCGTTAAAATTCTTCGCGTTCAGATAGTTTGAATGCGGGTCGAGCGAGGTCAGCATGCCATTGATCGCGCCCTCGATCAGCGTATCGTCGGTGACATCGTCGACATAATTGCTGCGCACCTTTTCGAACACGTCGCCGAAGAGATTGAGCTCCTTATAGGTTTCGGTCGTGTTGGTGGTCGAGGTCGCCGCCGCGGCGCCGATGTCCTGCCGTAGCGGCAGGATCAGGAGCGCACCCGCAAGCGCCGCGATCAGGCCCAGTTTTTTCATTCGCGCACCCTACTGTCTTCGGTCTGCTGACCGCGGCTTCCGAGCCGTGATTGGGGATCGACCGGACGCCCCCATCATGGCGCAATTCAAAATAAAACGTAGCGCCGGTCCTTTTGTCGGCGGCGTCGGGCAGGCTGCCTATCGGCTTGCCCGCCAGCAGCCACTGACCCATCGTCACATCGGCATGACGCAACACAGCCAGCAGCCGAATGATATCCGCCGGCATGGCGAATGATCAAGATCAGCCATAACCCTGAAACCGGCCGACGTAATCGACCTGTCAGTCCAATGGTGCGACGACGACCCCGCCGCGTATGCCTTGTATTATCAGGCCTTGGCCGAGCTGGCCGTAGCGATCGGCCGCGCCAAAGCGTGGACGAACTCGCCCGAAACCGGTCGGACCATCAGCGGCCTGCGGCGCGTCCAAAGCGCGCAGTGCTTTGCGTTTGTTCGGATCGGACGGGCTCAGCGGCGGCTTTCCCGGCGCGGTGTAAAGCGACTTGAGACAGACGAGCAGTTTTTTGTCGCGCTGAGCGAGGCCGCGCGCCGGAACCGCACTGCGACGTCAGTCAGCGGCGCGCATCCGCGCGTCGTCCGCAAGGAGGGAGCGGCCGGTCATCGCCGCCGGCTGCCGCAACCCGAGCAACGCGAGCAGCGTCGGCGCGACATCGGCGAGCCTGCCGTCGTCGACTCGGCGGATCGACGATGGCGGGTTGACGACGATGAACGGCACCGGGTTTGTCGTATGCGCGGTATGCGGCTCGCCCGTCTCCGGATCGCGCATCATCTCGGCATTGCCGTGGTCGGCGGTAATGACGAGCGTGCCGCCCGCTTCTTCCACCGTCTGGGCGAGTCGGCCAAGGCATTGATCGACCGTCTCGACCGCGTGCACCGCAGCGCCGATCAATCCCGTGTGCCCGACCATGTCGGTATTGGCGTAATTGAGCACAACGACATCGAATTTCCCCGATTTGATCGCGGCGATGACCTTGTCGGTCACCTCCGGTGCCGACATTTGCGGCTGCTTGTCATAAGTCGCCACTTTGGGCGACGGCACCAGGATGCGCTCTTCGCCGGGAAACACGGTCTCGCGCCCACCATTGAAGAAAAATGTGACGTGCGCGTATTTCTCGGTCTCGGCAATACGCAGCTGGGTCATCCCGGCATGCGACACCACCTCACCCAGCGTGTCGCTCAGATCGGCCGGCGCGAACAGCGTTTCGAGGAAGCTGTTCAACTCCTTCGAATATTCGACAAGCCCAAGAGCGGCCGAGAACTTGGCCGTCTTGCCGCGCGCGAAACCGGCGAATTTCGGATCGAGCAGCGCGGCGGCGATCTCGCGGATGCGGTCGGCGCGGAAATTGGCAAGCAGCAGTCCGTCACCGTCCGCGATGCCCTTGAAGCCGGCGACTGCGGTCGGCAGGACGAATTCGTCCGTCTCATCGCGCTTGTAACCGGCATCGACCGCAGCGATCGCGTCCTTCGCGCTTTCGCCTTTGCCCTCGGTCAGCACGCAATACGCCTTCTCGACCCGGTCCCAGCGCTTGTCGCGGTCCATCGCGTAATAGCGCCCGGATACCGTGGCGATAGTAACGTTGGCGCCATGGGTGTCAGCGGCGAACCGCTTTAAATACTGCTTCGCCGACTTGGGCGGCGTGTCGCGGCCGTCGAGCACCGCGTGCACCGCGACCTTGATCCCAGCCTCCGCGATAATACGGGCGAGCGCGGCAATCTGCCCCTGATGCGAGTGCACCCCGCCAGGCGACATCAGCCCGAGGACATGTGCGACGCCGCCCTTCGCCTTCACCTGGGCGATGAATTCTGCGAGCGCCGGCATTTTCGCGAGCTCACCCGATTTGACCGCCTGGTCGATGCGCGGCAGGTCCTGCATCACCACCCGGCCCGCGCCGAGATTGGTGTGGCCGACCTCGGAATTGCCCATCTGCCCGTCGGGCAGGCCGACATAATGCTCGCTGGCCTCGAGATGGGAATGCGGCCAGCGCGCCATCAGCCGATGCCAGACCGGGGTCTTGGCGCGGGCGATGGCGTTGTCGTCGGCATCCGGCCGCTCGCCCCAGCCATCGAGAATGCACAGGACGAGCGGGCGGGGACGGGTGCTCATCGTCATCGGAACCTGGGCAGTTTCATGAGGCGATATATACGTGAATCGGCGTCCGCCGTCATAAATTCCCGGCGCGACGGGGTGGGTCAATCACGGTGGTAGGGGTGTCCCGCGATGATCTGCTGCGCGCGGTAGAGCTGCTCCAGCAGCATCCCCCGCACCAAAAGGTGCGGCCAGGTCATTGCCCCCAAGGACAACACCGCATCCGCCCGCGCGATGACCGCACGGCCGAGCCCCTCGGCGCCGCCGATCGCAAAGGCGAGCGTCGTCGCGCGCTGGTCGCGCCACTGGGCAAGCCGCTTCGCCATCTCGCGGCTGGTCCAGTTCTGGCCGCGCTCGTCCAACGCGACGAGAACCGCACCCTGCGGCAGCGCGGCGAGGATCAACTCCGCCTCGCGCGCCTGGAGCTGCGCCGGCGGCAGCTTGCGCTTTTCTTCGAGCTCGACGATTGCCGGCGGCGGGTTGAGGCGGCCGGCATAGAGCGACTGCAGATCGCCCAGCGTTCCGCGGCGCTGTTTGCCAATAGCGAGGATGAAAACTCTTATCGACGTGGCCCTACTGCCGCGCCGCTTCGGCACCGGGGATCGCTCCGCCCCACATCTTTTCGAGATTGTAGTGCGCGCGGATTTCCGGCCGGAACAAATGAACGATCACATCGCCGGCATCGATCAGCACCCAATCGCCATGCGCCTTGCCCTCTACCGAGGAGCGCCATTTCTTGGGCAACACCTCGAGCAAGTGGTCGGTCAGCGCGGTCACCTGGCGGGCCGAGCGACCGCTGGCGATTACCATGTAATCGGCGATCTCCGTCTTGCCGGCGAGGTCGATAGTGACAATGTCCTCGGCCTTGCCGTCTTCGAGGCTCGCGACGATCGTCGTCAGGAGCACCGGCCGATCGGCGGGCGACGTCTTGCGGCGGCGGCGAGCGGGCAGAGCGGTAATCGTCGCTTTCTCCTTAAGCTTTTCGTCGGGCTTTTGCGCGCGGGCGGTATGCTGCTTGCGGACTTCGGTCGCGGAGCGCGGATCGAGCCTCGTATGAAAGAACGCCCAGGCCGGGGCTTTCATCTCGGCGAGATCGCGCGCGGCGTCGGCCGCGACACGGGCGCGCGCAAAACGCTGTGCCGCCTGGCCGGCGAGCGCGCGCAGCGAAGTTTGCGGCCGGTCGAACACGGCGACCGGCACGCTTTCCATCAGCTCGACCCAGCGCTTCCAGCGCGGCAGTTGCGCGAGATTGTCGCCGCCCATCAGCCACACGAAATGTGTGTGCGGAAACCGGCGGCGCAGCGCGGCGACGGTGTCAGCGGTGTATTGCGTGGCGAGGGAAGCCTCGATCCCACTGACCTTGATGCGCGGATGGCCTTTGGCGAAGGCTTCGGCCCCGGCCCGGCGCTTGGCGAACAGCGCCATGCCCTTGACCGGTTTCAGCGGGTTCTGCGGCGAGACGAGCCACCACACCTCGTCGAGGCGGAGGCATCGCAGCGCCAACAGGCTGATGTGCAGGTGGCCGCCATGCGCCGGGTTGAACGACCCGCCGAGCAGGCCGATGCGACGATGCGGCCGACCGTAGAATGTGCTGGCTGATGGATTCAGGGGCGCACCTGACCGTTGCCGCGCACGAGATATTTGTACGTCGTCAGCTCGGCGGCGCCGACCGGTCCGCGCGGCGGCAGACGCTGGGTCGAGATGCCGATCTCCGCGCCCATGCCGAACTCGCCGCCATCGGCAAACTGGGTCGAGGCGTTGACCAGCACGATCGCGCTGTCGACTTCCTTAAGGAACCTCTCGGCGACAGCCTGATCGTCGGTGACGATCGCGTCGGTGTGATGCGAGCCATACCGCTCGATATGGTCGATCGCGCCGGCGACGCCATCGACTATCCGTACCGCGAGGATCGCGTCGAGATATTCGGTGCGCCAGTCCTCTTCGCTTGCCGCACCGATCTCGTTGCCGAGCGCGCGCACTTCGGGATCGCCGCGCAGCTCGCATCCGGCCTGGCGCAGCGCGGCAAGGATCGGCGGCAGCATCGCCTTGGCCTTGCGGTCGACGAGCAGCGTCTCGGTCGCGCCGCAGATCGACACCCGCCGCATCTTGGCGTTGAGCGCGATGGCGCGCGCCATGTCCGGGTTGGCCGCGCCGTCGATATAGGTGTGGCAGAGGCCTTCGAGATGGGCGATGACCGGAATGCGGCTCTCGCGCTGCACGCGTTCGATCAGCGACGCGCCGCCGCGCGGCACGATGATGTCGATGACGCCGCTCATCCCTAGCATGTAGCCGACCGCATCGCGGTCGCGGGTTGGCACCAGCTGGATCGCCGCCTCCGGCAGCCCGGCGGCCCGCAGACCATCATGCAGCGCCGCGACCAGCGCGCGCGACGAGAGGAAGCTCTCCGATCCGCCGCGCAGGATCGCGGCATTGCCCGATTTGAGCGCGATGGCCCCGGCATCGGCGGTCACGTTCGGGCGGCTCTCATAGATGATGCCAATCACCCCGAGCGGCACCGCGACCCGCGAAATTCGCAAGCCATTGGGCCGCCTCCGCTCGTCGAGCACCCGGCCAATCGGATCGCGCAGCGCCGCGATATCCTCAAGCCCCTGGGCGACGCCTTCGAGGCGCTTCGGGTCGAGCGCCAGCCGGTCGATCAGCGCCGCGCCGATACCGGCTTCGGTTGCGGCGGCGACATCCTCGGCATTGGCCCTGAGGATCACGTCCCGCCCTTCGCGCACGGCAGCGGCCGCGGCCCGCAACGCTGCAACTTTCGCCTCGGACGAGGCCAACGCGAGCTGCGTCGCCGCTTCGCGCGCACGGCGGCCGAGCTCGGCTATCGTCGCGGCGAGCGAAACCGGCTGCTGCAAGGGCAGAGCGTCGTTCATTTCGGGCCGCTCGGGGTCTCGGTCAGCACCAGATCGTCGCGGTGGATGATCTCATCCCGCCCACGATAGCCGAGGATGGCCGCGATTTCACCGCTCTTGTGCCCGGCGATGCGCCTTATGTCACCGCTCGCATAGGCCGAAAGCCCGCGCCCCGCCTCGCTTCCGGCGCGGGTGCGGACGACGACGCAGTCGCCGCGCTCGAAGCTGCCCTCGATGGCGACCACACCGGCCGGCAAGAGGCTCTTCCCTTGGCGCAGCGCCCGCGCCGCGCCGTCATCGACCACGACCGCGCCAGCCGGGTTGACCGCGCCGGCGATCCACGCCTTGCGCGCCGAGCGCGGCTCGGCCCGTGGGAGAAAAAGGCTTGCCCTCCCGCCCGCCTCGATCGCCGCAAGCGGACCCCTGGCGCGCGGCCGCCCTTGCGCGATGATCATGTGGCAGCCGGCTCCCATCGCGATGCGCGCCGCGGCGAGCTTGGTCACCATACCACCCGAGCTGTAGCCCGGCGGCGCCGCGCCGGCCATCGCCTCGACTTCCGAGCCGATCTCGCTTACCACCGGGATGTGGTGCGCTTCGGGGTCGTGCCGCGGGTCGCCGGTGTAAAGCCCATCAATATCCGACAGCAGCACCAGCATGTCGGCGCTGGTCATCTGCGCGACGCGCGCGGCCAGCCGGTCGTTGTCGCCGAAGCGGATTTCGGCGGTCGCGATGGTGTCGTTCTCGTTGACCACCGGGATTGCGCCCAGCGCCAAAAGCTGCGCGAACGTGGCGCGGGCGTTCAGATGGCGCTGCCGGGCCTCGGTATCGTCAGGGGTGAGCAAGATTTGCGCGACGGTGATGCCGTACCGCCCCAGCGCCTCCTGATAGGCATGCGCCAAGCGAATCTGCCCGGTCGCCGCCGCGGCCTGCTTTTCTTCGAGCCGTAGCGCACGGCCGGCCAGCCCCAAATGCCGTCGGCCGACCGCGATGGCGCCGGACGAGACGATGATGACCTCCTGTCCGCGCGACCGGCAGCGCACGATGTCATCGACCAGCGCGTTGAGCCAGGCGTGGCGTACCAGCCCACCATCATCGACGAGGAGAGCCGAGCCGATCTTGATGACCAGCCGCTTTGCCTCGGCGAGCGCGGCGGCAGGGGTCGGGGCGAGCGAGACGGCGTCCATCACGCGCCAGCGAGTTCCGGTGCGAGTGCGGCTTCGCGCGCCGCTTCGATCGTCTGCAGCAGCGCGGCCATGACCGCCGGCACGCCCTCGCCGCTCACCCCAGAGAGCGGCACCACCGTCGCACTGCGGCCCGCGGCGCTGGTGAGAGCGCGAAGCTTTATTGTCACCTCGTCCGCATCGATGGCGTCGATCTTGTTGAGGCCGATAATTTCCGGCTTTTCGCTGAGCCCGTGGCCGTACCCAGCCAGTTCGCCGCGGATCGTCTCGTAAGCGGCCACGACATCCTCGGCGGTCCCGTCGATAAGGTGCAGGATCACGGCGCAGCGCTCGACATGACCCAAGAACCGCGTGCCGAGCCCGGCGCCCTCGCTCGCGCCTTCGATCAGCCCCGGCAGATCGGCGATGACAAACTCGCGGTCGTCGAGCCGCACCACGCCCAGTTGCGGGCGCAGCGTGGTGAACGGGTAATCGGCGATCTTCGGCTTGGCGTGCGACACGCGCGACAGAAACGTCGATTTACCGGCGTTGGGCAAGCCCACCAGCCCGGCATCGGCGATCAGCTTCAGCCGCAGCCAAACCCAGGCTTCCGCGCCCGGCCAGCCGGGATCGGCGCGGCGCGGCGCCTGGTTGGTCGCGCTCTTGTAGTGCGCGTTGCCGAACCCGCCATCGCCGCCGCGCAGCAAAACACGGCGCTGACCGGCCCGGGTGAAATCGGCGATCAGCGTCTCCTGATCCTCGGCGAGGATTTGCGTACCGACCGGCACGCGCAGCAGCAGATCGTCGCCGCCGGCCCCAGTTCGATTGCGGCCGGCGCCGCCACGCCCTTTCGGCGCACGGAAATGTTGCTGATAGCGATAGTCGATCAACGTGTTGAGGTTGTCCTGCGCCTCGAAGACGATGTTGCCGCCCTTGCCGCCATCGCCGCCGTCCGGGCCGCCGAACTCGATGAATTTCTCGCGACGAAAGCTCAGCGATCCGGGTCCTCCGTCGCCGCTCTTCACGTAGATCTTGCATTGGTCGAGAAATTTCATCGCGGGTTCAAAAATGGGAGGGTCGAGACAATAAAAAAAGGAGCGGCGAGCCGCTCCCTTTTTTAACTCATCTGGAAGCGGTTATTCGGCAGCTTCCGACGCCGGTTGGTCCATTTGGGGCACCACGGAGATGAACTTGCGGCCGGCAAGCCCGGTATGAAACTTGACCGAGCCATCGACCAGCGAGAACAGCGTGTGGTCGCGCCCCATGCCGACATGCGCGCCGGGGTGAAACTTGGTCCCGCGCTGCCGCACCAGGATATTGCCGGCCACGACGATCTCGCCGCCGAACTTCTTGACGCCGAGTCGCTGACCGGGGCTGTCGCGTCCGTTGCGCGACGAGCCGCCTGCTTTCTTGTGAGCCATCGCTATCTCTCCCGCGGTCCCTAGCCGGCGCTGATCCCGGTGATCCTCAGCACGGTCTGGTGCTGACGGTGACCGTTTTTCCGCCGGTAATTATGCCGCCGCTTCTTCTTGAAGACGATGATCTTGTCGGCGCGGCGATGCTCGACCAACTCGGCGCTGACCGAGGCGCCCTTGACGAGCGGCGCGCCGGCCTTGGCGTCGGCGCCTTCGCCAACCATCAGCACCTCGCCGAGCTCGATGGTCGCGCCTGGCTCGCCGGCCAATTTCTCGACCGCAATCACATCGCCCTGGGCGACCGTATATTGTTTGCCGCCGGTGCGGATTACTGCGAACATGGTTAAGGCCGATTTGGTTGCGCGCTCCGGGCTCGCCCGGTGCTCGCACGCACATTTGGCGGGCAGGGGCGCGAAGGCCGCGCACTATACTGGTGCGACACCGAGTGTCAATGCTCGCCCCCGCACATTGAGCAGGGATGGACGAGCTCGAACTTTTCGCCGAAGCACCTTCGGAATTTCTTCACGACACGGGCCGGTTTGGAACCGTCCGTGTTTTGTCGCGCGCCTGTCCGCTGTGCGACGCCGAAGACGGCCTGCCACTGCACGGTTACGGCAAGGAGATTTGGCGGCTTTGCGAATGTCGCCGCTGCGCATTCGTCTATCTCGACCGCGCGCCCGATTACGAAGCTCTGTTCTCGGCGATGGCTTGGGAGAAGACGACCATCGCCGAGGTCGAGCGACGCGCCGAACTGCGTCCCGTCTCGCATCGCCTCAGTAAGCTGACTCGCGCGCGGATGCGCCTGCTGCCGCGCAAGACGATGCCGTCCCTCGTCGCGCGTCATGCAAAGCCAGGCAAGGTTATCGATCTCGGCTGCGGCACCGGAACTCAGCTTGCCGGCCTATCGTCCGTCTACGTGCCCTATGGCATCGAGATTTCGCGCGAAGCCGCTGCCGCCGCCCACGACAATTTTGCCGCGCGCGGCGGCAAGGCGCTCAACGCGCCGTCGCTAGATGGGCTGCGCTGCTTCGCCGCCGGGTTTTTCACCGCCGCGACGCTGCGCTCGTATCTTGAACACGAACTGCATCCGCGCGCTGTGCTGCGGGAGTTGCGGCGCACGCTCGCGCCGGGCGGGGTGGCCATCGTCAAGGTGCCAAACTATGCCTCCCTCAACCGCCGGATCGTTCGCCGCAAGTGGTGCGGGTTCCGTTACCCCGACCATCTCAACTACTTCACACCGGCGAGCCTGACGCGGCTGGCCGGGCTTTGCGGCTATCGCGTGCGTTTTGGGCTGACCGATCGGCTGCCGACCAGCGACAATATGTACGCCGTCATGCAGGCGGCCTGAACTCGCATCGCTTTGACGCCGGGGCGCGAGCACGCCTACACTAAAAGGCTCCTGCTAAAAGAAACCGATTTTGCGAGGAGCGCTGGGGCGTATGGATACCGGCAAGGTCAACGCCAGCGAAGACGAAGCCCTGCAGTTTCACGCCGATGGGCGACCCGGCAAACTGTCGATTGCGCCGCATAAGCCATTGGTGACGCAACGCGATCTGTCGCTGGCTTATTCGCCGGGGGTGGCTTATCCGTGCCTCAGGATCGAGAAGGATCCGTCATCCGCTTTCGACTACACCTCGAAGGGCAATTTCGTCGCGGTCGTCTCGAACGGCACGGCGGTGCTTGGCCTGGGCGATTTGGGCGCGCTTGCCGCGAAACCGGTCATGGAGGGCAAGGCGGCGCTGTTCAAGCGCTTTGCGGACATCGATTCGATCGACCTCGAGATCGACACCAAAGATGTCGACGAGTTCGTCAATTGCGTGCGCTTTTTGCATCCCTCTTTCGGCGGCATCAATCTCGAGGACATTCGCGCACCCGAATGCTTCGTGATCGAGGAGCGGCTGCGCGAGCTTCTCGACATCCCGGTCTTTCACGACGATCAGCACGGCACTGCGATCATCGCCACTGCCGGCCTCATCAACGCGCTGCACCTCACAAAGCGCGAATTGAAGGACATCAAGATGGTGGTCAACGGCGCGGGCGCGGCGTCGATAGCCTGCGTCGAGCTGCTGAAGTCGATGGGGCTGCCGCCCGAAAACGCGATCCTCTGCGACACTCGGGGCGTCATCTATCGCGGCCGCACCGATGGCATGAACCAATGGAAATCGGCGCACGCGGTCGAGACCGATGCGCGAACGCTGGCCGACGCGCTCAAGGGTGCCGACGTGTTTTTCGGCCTGTCGGTCGCCGGCGCGGTGACGCAGGACATGGTCAAGTCGATGGCCAAGCAGCCGATCATCTTCGCGATGGCCAATCCCGATCCGGAAATCACCCCGGAGGATGCGCGCGCCGCGCGCAGCGATGCGATCATCGCCACTGGGCGGTCGGACTATCCGAACCAGGTCAACAATGTTCTGGGCTTCCCCTTCATCTTTCGCGGGGCGCTCGACGTGCGCGCCACGCGCATCAACGACGAGATGAAGATCGCCGCCGCCGAGGCGCTGGCACGGCTGGCGCGCGAGGACGTGCCCGACGAGGTCGCGGCCGCCTATGCCGGGCAGCGGCTGCGCTACGGCCCGGACTACATCATCCCGGCGCCATTCGACCCGCGGCTCATCTGGGCGGTGCCGTCGGCGGTGGCGCAGGCGGCGATGGATTCCGGGGTCGCGCGCAAGCCGATCCTCGATATGGCCACCTATAAGCGCGCCCTGCGGGCGCGGCTCGACCCGACCGCGGCGAGCCTCGAGCTGATTTTCGAGAAGGTGCAGCGCGAGCCGAAGCGCGTTGTCTTCGCCGAGGGCGAGGAGGAGATGACGATTCGCGCCGCCCTCGTCTACGCCGATAGCGGTTACGGCACGCCGGTCCTGGTCGGCCGCGAGGAACGCATCCACGCGACGATGGCGGCGATGGGCCTCACCTCGGCAGCGGCGCTGGAAATCCACAATGCCCGGCTGTCGACCAGCAATCAGCGCTACACCGAGTTCCTTTACAAACGCCAGCAGCGGCGCGGCATGCTGTTCCGCGACTGCCAGCGCATGGTGAACCAGGACCGCAACGTCTTCGCCGCCTGCATGGTCGCGTGCGGCGACGCCGACGCGATGGTCACCGGCGTTACACGCAACTCGTTCGATGTGCTCGACGAGGTGAGGCGTGTCATAGAAATGAAATCCGACTGCGAGATGTTCGGTCTGACCGTGCTGCTGGCCCGTCAGCACACGGTGCTGCTCGCCGATACGCTAGTGCACGAGAACCCGAGCCCCGCTCAACTGGCAGACATCGCCGTCGAAGCCGCCGCGAAGGCCCGCGAGCTGGGAATCGAGCCGCGCGTCGCGCTGCTTTCCTATTCGAATTTCGGCAACCCCATGGGCGATGGCGGCAAGCGCATCCGCGAGGCGGTGGCGCTGCTCGACGCGCGCGGCGTCGATTTCGAATACGATGGCGAGATGAGCGCCGACGTCGCCCTCGACATCGGGCTCATGCGGCGGCTCTACCCGTTCTGCCGGCTGTCGGGTTCAGCCAACATCATGGTCATGCCCGAGCTGCACAGCGCCAATATCAGCGCCAAGCTGTTGGCGCACATCGGCGGCGGCACCGCGATCGGCCCGCTGTTGATGGGGCTTGAGCGTCCGGTGCAAATCGTCAACATCGGCGCGACCGTGTCAGATCTCGTCAACCTCGCCGCGCTCGCGGCGCACGATGCGATCCGCTGACACCGGATTTCCGATCGACGGCGCTGTCGTGCGGCCACGCGTACGGCCGTCCCGACAAGTAAATTGGCGCGGCCTGCGCCGGGTGCCGCTGTTTGCGCTTGTGCTGTCGCTGCCAAGCGCGGCGGTGCTGATCGGGCTGTTTGTCGCGGGCCGCATCGACCCGACGTCGATGGTGATCGCCGCCGTGGTGATCTTTGTGATGCTGGGGTTGTTCCTGGCGCCGTTTGCGTTGACGCTCGCCACTGTGCATGACGCGATCGAAACGATCGGCCCGACCGCCGACCCCGGCGCCGAGGCCGCGGCGACGCGGCGTCTCGGCAATATCAGTGGCATGGCCAACGATATATGGCAGGCGGCGGCGCGCCTCTCGCGCAGCTGGCGCGAGCGCAGCGTTCGCGCGGAGGCCCGGCTTGCCGCCGCCGAATCGGTCTTTGCCGCGATCCCCGACCCGCAAATCCTGCTCGATGCGCAACGGCGGATCATTCGCGCCAATCCCGCGGCGAGCGAATTCGTCGGGGCGGTGCTCGAGACCAGCGACCTTGCGGCATCATTGCGCAATCCCGCAGTGCTCGCCGCCGCCGACGCAGTGCTCGCCGGCGGGGCTGCGCGGATCGTCGAGTTCACCCTGTCTCTGCCTATTGAGCGCGTCATGCAGGCGCGCATCGCCCGTGTAGAGGGGGTTGCGACCGAGGGCATCGCCGCGATTGTCACGCTGCACGATATCACCGCGCTCAAGCTCGCCGAGCAGATGCGGGCCGATTTCGTCGCCAATGCCGGTCACGAGCTGAAGACGCCGCTCGCTAGCCTCGTCGGCTTTATCGAGACCCTGCTCGGCGCGGCGCATGACGATGCGGCGGCGCGCGAGCGCTTTCTCGGCATCATGCGCGGCGAGGCCGGCCGCATGGCGCGGCTGGTGGACGACCTGTTGTCGCTCTCGCGGATCGAGCTCAACGAGCATGTCGCGCCAACCAGCCCGGTGACGCTGGTGCCGTTGATCGAGCAGGTCGCCGATGTGCTCGAATTGCGCGCCGCCGAGCGCGGCATGCGGCTGACCCTGGCCGTTCCCGAAGACTTCCCCGACGTCTATGGCGATGAAGACGAGCTCGCCCAGGTCTTCCAGAACCTGATCGATAACGCCATCAAGTACGGCAAGCCGCAAACCGAGATCACCGTGTCGGCCCGGGTCGACCGGCGACCTGCGACAAATTCACTCGTGCGCATCGCGGTCGAGGACCGCGGTGAGGGCATTCCGAGCGAGCATCTGCCCCGGCTGACCGAGCGCTTCTACCGGGTAGACACCGCGCGCTCGCGCGAGCTCGGCGGTACTGGTCTCGGCCTCGCAATCGTCAAGCATATCCTCAACCGTCACCGCGGACGCCTCGAGATCGCAAGTACCTTGGGTGTGGGTTCGACCTTTACCGTCTGCCTGCGGCCCGCGCCCTCCGACACGCCCGGCGAGGCAAACGGGTAAATCCGCCCTGTCCCGCCCTCTGTCATTAAATTGTCATCGAATCGTCACGCCACTGTATCGGCCGGCGGCTAAACGGTGCCCCGCGGCTCATTGGCTGCAGCATGGCCCGGACGACGTGATCCCTCAATTGGCCGGCAACGGCCAAACCAACGCATCGCCCAACTGACTACTCGACCGCTCGGCGGCCCGAGAAGCGGCGCCATGGCAACGGGGGAACATCGAGAGGAGGAAGATTTGACCGATACAGGGAGCCATGGCCGGAAGGCTACGCGCCGGCTCGTGTTGGGGGCGGCACTGGGTTGCACGGCGTGGTACGGAACCATGCTGGCCGGCGCGCCGGCGGCGTTGGCCGCAACGCAGATCGTCGGTGCCGGATCGACCTTCGATTTTCCGTTCTTTTCGAAGGCTTTTTACGATTACACGGAAAAGCACCCTGACGTGACGGTGAACTACCAGTCGATCGGTAGCGGCGGCGGCATTCAGCAATTTACCGCCAAGACGGTCGATTTCGGCGCCAGTGATGTGCCGATGAATTCAGCCGAGTTGACGCGCGCCGGCGGTCCTGTGCTCCAAATTCCGATTACGCTCGGCGGTGCGGGCGTTGCCTACAACCTTCCGGGGATCGAAAAGGGTATGCACCTGACGCGTGAGGTTATCGCCGACATCTATCTCGGCAAGATCACCAAGTGGAACGACCCGGCGATCGCGAAGCTGAACCCCGGCATGAAGCTGCCCGACATGGCGATCACCGTGGTGCATCGCTCCGACGGCTCCGGCACTACTTACATCTTCACCGATTTCCTCAGCAGCGTCTCGCCCGAGTGGAAATCGAAGGTCGGCACCAATAAGGACGTGCAATGGCCGGCGCCGAGCAGCGTCGGCGGAAAAGGCAACGAGGGCGTCGCCGGCCTCGTCAAACAAACGCCGGGCAGCATCGGATATGTGGAACTTGCCTATCTGCTCCAAAACCAGATGACCTACGCGCAGGTGCAAAACAAGGCCGGCACCTACGTCTATCCGTCGGTGGACACGGTGGCGGCGGCGGCGGCGACGAAGCCGGACGTATCCTCGACAAATTTCTCGATCGTCGATACCTCCTGCGCGCAATGCTATCCGATCAGCGGCTACTCCTGGGTCATGCTGTACAAGGCCCCGGCAGACCCGACGCGCGGCAAGCTGGTCAAGGAAATCATGACCTGGCTTGCTACCGATGCGCAGCCGATCGCCAAGACAGTCGACTACGTCCCGCTACCCGAAAATGTGCAGAAGACTGCGCTGTCGGTGCTCGGCGAGATGCAGTAATCGGCCGCAGCAATTGGTCGAATTGACCGGAGGACAGGTGTGACCGAACGGGCCATGTCGGCTGCCGCCGCTGCACCTTCTGGCGCCCATGCACGGACCCTGCGGTCCGCAGAGCGGATCGGATCGACAATCTTTGTCGGTGCTCTGCAGGGCTCGTGTTGGCTGTTTCTCCTGATCGTCGGCGGCTTGGCGGCCGAGCTTATCTGGGGCGCGCGACTCTCGCTCAAGACGTTCGGGATCGGGTTCCTGTGGAGCAGCCAGTGGAACCCGGTCACCGAACAATTCGGGGCTCTGCCGTTCATCTACGGCACCGTCGTCACGTCGGTGATCGCCCTTGTGCTGGCGGCGATCGTCGGCATCATGTCGGCGATCTACCTCGCGGAGTTCGCGCCGCGGCGGCTGGGCGCCTATCTCGGATTGCTCATCGAGTTGCTCGCGGCCGTGCCAAGCATCGTCTATGGCTTGTGGGGCCTGTTCGTTCTCGCCCCGCTTGTCGCCAACTGGATCGGACCTGGGCTCCAGGATGCCCTGGGTTTCCTGCCGTTTTTTCAGGGCACGATCTATGGCGTGAATATGTTGACCGCGGCGCTCATCCTGACGCTGATGATCGTGCCGACGATCACCGCCATTACCCGCGATCTGATTATCGCCATCCCGATGCGTATGCGCGAGGCGGCGCTCGCGCTTGGGGCCACCCCCTGGGAAACCGCGTACAAAGTCATCTTGCCATCGGTCACGCGCGGTATCGTTGGCGCGTGCCTGCTCGCGTTCGGCCGGGCACTCGGCGAGACCATTGCGACGACGATGGTGATCGGCAACCGTCCGGTCATCAGCGCTTCGCTGTTCGCGCCGGGCTACACCATCGCCAGCGTCATTGCCAATGAGTTTACCGAGGCGACGTCGGACCTCTATTTGAGCGCGCTGATCGAGCTTGGATTGATCCTCCTGATCGTCAGCCTGATCGTCATCGGCATGGGCCGGTTGATGGTGCGGCTGTTCGTTCGCTGAATAGGCGCAAGAACCTGATGAGCACAATCTCGTTAGTGCAGCGCCGCCGATTGAATAGCAAGGTGTGGATCGCGCTTTGCGGCATCTTCGCGGCGGGGGTCGCGATCGTTCTACTGCTCATTATGGGCTATATCGTCCGTGAGGGGGTCAGCGCGATCTCGGTGCCGTTCCTCACGCGCTTGCCGCGGCCGACAGGCGTATCTGGCGGCGGCGTCGCCAACGGCATTGCCGGGACATTCATCATCGTCGGGATCGCCGCCGTGATGGCATTTCCGGCCGGCGTCCTGGTCGGTACCTATCTTGCCGTCTACAGCCACAGACGGGTTGCGAAATCGCTCAGCTTCGTCGCCGACGTACTTGCCGGCGTGCCGAGCATCGCCATCGGCATTTACGCCTATGCGTTGTTTGTCGAGCCGTTCCGGCATTTTTCGGCGCTCTCGGCGTCGTTCGCCTTCGCGGTTCTGATGATCCCGTTGGTCATCCGAGCCACAGAGGGGGCGATCGCGCTGGTGCCGCGCGAATTGCGCGAAGCGGCGACCGCGCTCGGCGCGCCGGAGTCGAGGGTTGTCTTAAAGATCTTGGTGATCGCCGCGCGGCCGGGCATCGTCACCGGTCTATTGCTATCACTCGCCCGAGTCACCGGCGAGACGGCGCCCCTGCTCTTCACGGCCTTTGGCAGCCAGTACTGGGAGCTCAACCCGGGGCAGCCGATGGCCGAGTTGTCGCTGCAAATTTTCACCTACGCGATTTCGCCCTACGCCGATTGGCATGCTCAGGCGTGGGCCGGCGCTCTGCTTCTGATTGTCGCGGTATTTATACTCAGCGTTCTGGCGCGGCTCTCGGTCCTGTTCGGGCGCGAGGGGCGCCATGGGGGCACAGCTTGAACTCGCGCGCGCCGCGGCGAACCAGAATTGTCACGGACATGAAACAACGCCGACTTAGGGGTTAGGCGTGCCGAACGTGCGTCAGCGCCTGAACCCCAATCTCGTCTTGCGGAGCAACGCCACGATATGGATATGGAAAACGTCCCCAGCGCAAACCTTCCCATGGCTAGGATTGGTATGCCAATGTCGGATTCACGTGCGCAACCGACCTCGACTTCTGCGCCTACTGAAGCCGTCACCTCGGTAAAGGCTGACATTCGGGACGTCAGTTTTTACTACGGCAAATACCATGCGCTCAAGAATATCAGCCTGCCGCTGCACGATCGCCGGGTGACCGCGTTTATCGGCCCCTCCGGCTGCGGCAAGTCGACCCTCTTGCGCATCCTCAACCGAATTTACGAGCTTTATCCAAATCAAACGGTCAGCGGCGAGGTGTTGGTGGACGGCCAGGACATCCTGGCGCCGGGGCTCGACCTCAACGTCGTGCGAGCGAAGATTGGCATGGTGTTCCAGCGCCCGACGCCGTTTCCGATGTCGATCTACGAGAATGTCACTTTCGGCATCCGTCTTTACGAGAAGCTGCCGAAATCGGAGCTCGACGACCGCGTCGAGTCGGCGCTACGGCGCGCCGCGCTGTGGGACGAGGTCAAGGACAAGCTGCGGCAAAGCGCGCTCGGACTCTCGGGCGGCCAGCAGCAACGGCTGTGCATTGCCAGAGCGACCGCGGTGCAACCGGAAATCCTGCTGCTCGACGAGCCGGCCTCGGCGCTCGACCCGATCTCGACCCAGCGCATCGAGGAGCTCATCGCCGAGTTGAAGAGCGACTATTGCATCGCCATCGTCACCCACAACATGCAGCAGGCGGCGCGCTGCTCCGACTATACCGCGTTCATGTATCTCGGCGAGCTTATCGAATTCGACCAGACCGAGCCCATGTTCACGCATCCAAAGGAAAAACGCACTGAAGACTACATCACCGGTCGCTTTGGCTAGAGAAAGGGTCGCGATGCCTGCGGATCACATTGTCAAGAGCTATGACGAAGAGTTGGGCCGGCTCAACAACATGATCGTCGAGATGGGCGGCCTTTCGGAGGCCCAGCTCTCGGCCGCGATCGACGCCGTCGCCAAGCGCGACAGCGCGCTCGCCGCCAGCGTCGTCGAGGGCGACGTCCAGGTCGACGAGCTACAGCGCGAGCTCGACAATCTGGCGATCCGCCTGTTGGCTTTGCGCCAGCCGATGGCGCGCGACTTGCGCGAGATTTTCGCCGCGCTGAAGATCGCCGCCGACCTAGAACGCATTTGCGACTACGCCGCAAACGTCGCCAAGCGTTCGATCGCGTTGTCGCAGACGCCGCCGATCCAGCCGGTGCACGCGCTGCCGCGCATGGGCACGCTGGCTCTGGCGATGATCAAGGACGTTATCGACGCCTATGTCGAGCGCGACGCCGACAAGGCGCTCGACGTATGGCGCCGCGACGAAGAACTCGATGAGATGTATTCGAGCCTGTTCCGCGAGTTCCTCACCTACATGATGGAGGACCCGCGCAACATTGGCGCCTGCACGCACCTCTTGTTCATGGCCAAGAACATCGAGCGGATCGGCGACCATGCCACCAACATCGCCGAGGACCTTTACTATCTGGTGCACGGCACGCCGCTGACCGAAGTCCGGCCCAAGGGCGACAAATCGAGCCTCGAAGTCGTCGCCCCGGATCGGACAACACGCTAGCCGGACGGCCCGATAGAAGGGAGGCGCGATGAAGTCCCTGGTCCTGATCGTCGAGGACGAGGCCCCACTCGTCACGCTGCTGCGCTACAACCTGGAAAAGGAAGGGTTTGCCGTCTGCTCTGCCGGCGACGGCGAAGAGGCGTTGTTGCAGATCGCCGAAAACAAGCCCGACGCGGTGCTGCTCGACTGGATGCTGCCGCTGGTCTCCGGTCTTGAAGTTTGCCGCCAGATCCGCCGTTCGCCATCGAGCCGGTCGCTGCCCATCATTCTGTTGACTGCGCGCGGTGAAGAAGCGGATCGGGTCCGCGGCCTCGATAGCGGTGCTGACGATTATATTGTCAAGCCGTTCAGCCCGAGTGAGTTGGTGGCGCGGCTGCGTGCGGTCATCCGGCGGGCGCAGCCAAGCGTCGCCGAAGACACGCTGCACTACGCCGACGTCGCGATGGACCTTGCCGCGCACCGCGTATCGCGGGCCGGCCGCCCGGTGCATCTCGGCCCCACGGAATTCCGCCTATTGCACCATTTCCTGCAGCATCCCGGCCGGGTCTTCTCGCGCGAGCATCTGCTCGACCGGGTCTGGGGGCCACATGCCGAGGTCGAGACGCGCACGGTCGATGTGCATATCCGCCGCTTGCGCAAGGCGCTCAATATCGACGGCTGCCGCGACCTGGTGCGCACCGTCCGCTCCGTCGGCTATGCCCTCGACCACGCCGGCTGAGCATCGCCGCTTAGCGGACCAAGCGCCCGGTCAGATCCGCATCGAATGCCGCTAGATCTTCGCTCCCGAAATAGTTGATGTCGCCCGGCGTCGCGAGACCGACCGCCGCGGCGTAGGCCGCGAGCCGGATCGCCCGGTCCGGATCGTCGTCGAGCAAGCCATGGATCAATCCGCCGACAAACGAGTCTCCGGCGCCGATGCGATCGACGATCTCCACCGGATAGCGCGGGGCGTATCGGATTGTGCCGTGCGACAGAAAGATGTCGCCTGTATCGGAGCTGGGCGGCCGGGTCAGCGCCAGGAGCGGTACGCCGTAGCGCGTCGCGATCGCCTCAGCGAGACGCTCGCCCGCTTCCGCAAAGCCGAGGACGTGCTGCGCGTCGCGTTCGGCGACGACAAACAGCTCGAGATGGGGCGCGACCGCCGCCAACACCGCTGCCGCCTCTTTCGGAGTCGTCAGCGTTGCCCGGTAGTTGAGGTCGTAGCTGAGCTTTGTGCCGGCGCTACCGGCCAGTGCGGCGACTTCGAGCACCAGCGCGCGGCACGCCTCGCTCAGCGCCGGGGTGATCCCGGAAAGATGCACTCGCGCGCTTGCCCCGACGAGAGCCGGCCAGTCGGCATCGGCGACGCTCATCCCCGCCGCCGCCGAATTTTTGCGGTCGTAGATGACGCGCGCGTTGCGCGGCTGCGGGCCGGCCTCGAAAAACATCAGCCCCTGGCGCGCCTCCACCCATCTGCAGAGGCTCATGTCGACGCCATGGCGCCGACCCTCGCCCTCGACGATGCGGCCGAGCGGCCCTTCAGGGAGTCGCGACACCCAGGCGGCGCGCCGGCCGAGGCGGGCGAGCAGACAGGCGACATTCAACTCGCTGCCGCCGATACCGGCTTCAAGCAGCCGCGCCTGGTCGAGCCGCTGCATTCCCGGTGGCGAGAAGCGGATGAGCGTCTCGCCGAGGGTCAGAAAGTCGTATTTCACCGTCTCGGATGTCATGTCGGCGACTGCCGTAAACGCACCACCCCGGCGCGGGCCGGGGCCCATCTTTGAGCCGCAGGAGAAGCGGAACAATGGGTCCCGGCCTTCGCCGGAATGGCGTTTGGGGACACCCTCACGCCCTCGGCCCGCCGGCGATGTAGATGACCTGGCCCGAGACGAACGACGCCTCGTCGCTGCACAAAAAAGCGATCAGGTTGGCGACGTCGCGCGGCACGCCGGCGCGACGCACCGGGATTTCACGGGCGCGCTCCTCCTTCCACTCCTCGGGATCGCGGCCAAGCCGGATCGCGGTCGCCCGCGTCATCTCGCTGTCGATAAAGCCGGGCGCGACCGCATTCGCGGTGATGCCGTAGCGCCCCAGCTCGATCGCCAGGGTCTTTGCCATACCCTGCAAGCCGGCCTTCGCGGCCGAGTAGTTGGTCTGCCCGCGATTGCCCAACGCCGACACCGACGACAGATTGACGATCCGCCCCCAGTTGCGCTTGACCATCTCGCGCTGCGCCGCGCGCGAACAAAGAAACGCGCCGCGCAGATGTACCCCGGCGACCGCATCCCAGTCGTCCTCGGTCATCTTGTGGACCAGATTGTCGCGGGTAATCCCGGCGTTGTTGACGAGAATGTCGAGCGATCCGAGGCGCAGCACGATCTCCTCGACCATGCGCTCGACCTCGTCGGCGACCGCGACGTTGGCCCTGACCGCGATCGTCTTGACCCCGCAGCGCGCCGCGATCTGCACCGCGGTCTCCTCGGCGCCGGCGAGGTCGAGATCGGCGATCGCCACCGAAGCGCCATCCTCGGCCAGCCGCTCGGCGGTCGCGGCACCGATCCCACGCGCCCCGCCCGTCACCAGCGCGACGCGCCCGTCTTGCCGTCCTGGCATGATCTTTGCCCCCTTTAGTAGTGTTCTCTTGACGCTGGCGGTTGCCACACCCGCAAACCGCATTGCCCAGCGATGAGCCTGAAATCCGGGTCTGCCGTCAACATCGTCAAATCGTGCCGCAGACAAAGCTGCGCCAAAAGGGCGTCGACAGTGCCGATTTGAATGCCATGGCGGCGGCATTTATTTCTGAGGTCGGCGGCATCGACGTGGTCGGTTCGATCGGCGGTGATCAGGGGCACCGCTGAAAAACGATCAATGATCTGCTCGCGTCGATCACTAAAGTAATTGCCTAACTATTGGCGGCATGATAGTTAGGCATATGCTTAATCAATCTACCGGCCTCGACGCCTTGTTCCGCGGGCTCGCCGACCCGGCGCGGCGCGCAATGATCGAGCGGCTGGCGCAGGGGCCGATGGCGGTCAGCGAGCTCGCACGGCCGCTGCCGATGTCGCTGCCAGCGGCGATGCAGCATCTCCGTGTCTTGGAGACCGCCGGCTTGGTGCGCTCGAGCAAGAACGGCCGCGTGCGCACTTGCGCGATCGAACCGCAGGCGCTCGACCTGCTGGAGCAATGGCTCAGCGCCCGGCGTAGCGAATGGCAACAGCGTCTCGAACGGCTCGACGATTACGTGCAGATCATAGAAAACGAGGGAGAAAACCATGACACCAGCGAATGATGCGACGGCGAAGGCGCCGCCGCTCAAACTCTCCCGCGTGCTGCGCGCCCGGCGCGACACAGTATTCCGGGCGTGGAGCTCGGCCGAGCAGGTCACGCGCTGGTTCGCGCCCGAAGGTTGCACAGTGGACGAAGCCACGGTGGAAATGCGGGTCGGCGGCAGGTTCGAGCTCAGCATGCGCGCCCCGAACGGCGAGGCGAATTGGCTGCGCGGGACATTTGTCGAGATCGTGCCCGACACACGGCTGGTCATCGATATGCGCATCGACGACAGCGCCGGCGCACCTCTGTTCCGCGCCTACACCGAACTCGATTTTGCCGACGCGCCCGGCGGCACGCGCCTCGACGTCACGCAGACCTACACCCTGATCGACCTGTCGAAGGCGTGGATGCTGGCCGGCGCACCGCAGGGCTGGAATTCGACGCTCGACAATCTCGAACGGGAAGTTGTCCACCTTGAAGGTTGACCGCTGCGCGCGAGGTCACGCGGCGACCATACCGCCATCGACGTTGTAGGCCGCGCCCGAGACATAGCTGGCGCGGTCGGAGCACAGCCACACGACCATCTCGGCGATCTCCTCGGGCTCCCCCATTCGATGAAACGGCGTGCGCGCAAGGATCGCGGCGCCGCGACGGCGCATCGCATCCTCGGTCATCTTGGTTTTGATGTATCCGGGGCAGACGGCGTTCACCCTGATCTTGTCGCCGGCATATTCGATCGCCGCGGTCTTGGTGAGACCGATGACCCCGTGCTTGGCGGCGACGTAAGCGCATGAGGTCGGCAAGCCGAGCAGCCCGGCGACCGACGCAGTGTTGACGATCGCACCCCCCGTTTGTCCATCGGCGCCTGGCGTCAGCATCTGCTCGATCTCGGCCTTCATGCACAGCCACACGCCTTTGAGGTTGACCGAAATCATGCGGTCAAACGACTCCTCCGACCATTCGGCCGTCTTCTGGCCGATCGCGCCGACCTGATAGCCGGCAATGCCCGCGTTGTTGAAGGCGCAGTCGAGCCGCCCGAACGCGACCAGCGTGTCGGCAAGCATCGCCTTGACGTCGCGCGGCCGCGTCACATCGCCGGTCAGGGTGATCGCCTGGCCACCACCGGCATTGATCTGCGCCACGGTCTCGGCCGCCGCGTCGGCCATGAAGTCGGCGACCGCCACGCGCGCCCCCTCGCGCGCCATCGCGAGCGCTGTGGCGCGGCCGATCCCCCCGCCGCCGCCCGTCACGAGAGCCGATTTGCCGTCGAGCATCCCGGGCATCATGTCCTCCCCTCGATAGCGTCTTCGCGGCATATACTGGCACCGACCGCGAAACAGCGCGAGGACGCGACGATAGCGATGACGGTTCGAGGGGGTGCGATCTTGGCGGTGGCGCTGCTCGGTCTGGCTGGAGCCGCGCCGGCGCTCGCCGATGTCGCGAACGTTCGCATCGTGGCGCCCGTCGATATCGCGGCCCTGCCGCTGGCGGTCGCGGCGCATGGCCATTTGATCGAGCAGCAGGCGGAGGCGCGCGGCTTGTCCGGCGTCACGGTGCAATGGCTCATCCCCAATGGCGGCAACCCGATCGAGCAACTCTTGAACGGCCAAGCCGACATCGTCGCCACGACCAACGTCGTCGGCTTTCTGCTGGCCTGGGACGAGCGCAGTGGCACGCCGCAGGAAATCCGCGGCCTCGCGGCGCTAGCGCAAATGCCCTACCAGCTGCTTTCCCGCAATCCGGCGATCCAAACCATCCGCGACTTCACCGGCAAGGACCGCATCGCCGTGGCGGCGGTCAAGACCTCGCTGCCGGCGGTGATGCTGGAGATGGCGGCCGCCGACGAATGGGGCGCGACGCATTACGACAAGCTCGACCCATTGACCCTGACGCTCGGCAGCGACGCGGCCGATTCCGCGCTGCATTCCGGCACGGGCGATATCGACACCGATTTCTCGCGCATGCCCTATGCCGATGACGAACACGGCGATCCGGCGATCCACCGCGTCATGGATTCATTCGACATCGCCGGGCCGCACAGCGTCGCGCTGGTAATCACGACCGCGCAATTCAGGGACGCCAACCCGGCGCTCTGCGCCGCTGTGGTCGGCGCGATCACCGACGCGGACACCTTCACCAAGGCCAGCCGCGGCGCCGCTGCCGAAATTTACGACACGGTGGAAAAGAACGATGATATCCCGGTCGAGGACCTGACCGACATGCTCGGCGACCCCGACACCGCGTTCAGCGCCGCACCAGTCGGCACCCAACGCATCGCCGCCTTCCTGCACCGGATCGGCCGGCTGCGGCACGCTCCGGATTCCTGGCAGCTTCTGTTCTTTCCGGAAATCTACAAGCAGCCGGGCAGCTAGGCCGCCTAGGCCTCGCCGGCCCAGGTCCAGATGCGCACGGCTTGGCTGCGGCCGCGCACCGACTGTTCGCCGCCCTCGCTGAGCCGGGTGAGCAGCTCGGCAGCATTGACTTCGGGTGACTCCGCGATAGCCCGGATCACCGCATCGGCGGCAACGAGCGGTGTTTCAAGCGTGCGGGTCAGTCCTTGCAGCCGGCTCGCAGTGTTGACCGTGTCGCCAATGACGGTGAATGACAAAGTCTGCTCGCTGCCGACATCGCCGAGCACCGCCGGACCGAAATTAAGCCCGATGCCGATCGCCAAGCGCGGCTCGCCCGATGCTTCCCGCTCTCGGTTCCACGCATCGAGGGCCTCGAGCATCATGCAGGCGCAACGAAGGGCGTTGGCGGCATCGTCGCCGGTCGGCTCGGGCACCCCGAACACCGCGAAAATCTCGTCGCCGATATATTTCTCGACCGAGCCGCTGCAGGCGAAAATCTGCGCCGTCATGCGGTCGTGGAAGCAGCGCAGCAGCGTGACGACGGCCTCGGGCGGCATCGCTTCGGCCATACGGGTGAAGCCGACGATATCGACGAACAGCACCGCCACGTTCTGCCGCCGCACCGCACCGAGCGGCTCGTCGCGGTCGGCCAGCATCGCCGCGAAATGCGGTGAGAAATAGCGCGCCAGGTTGCCCCGCGCGCGCTCCGCCGCCTCACGCCGCCGGTCGATGTCGCGAAGCCGCGCAATGTCGTCGAGCGTCTTACGCACAGTGATTTCGAGGTCGCTGAAATCGACGGGCTTGGTGACGAAATCGAACGCGCCACGGTTCATCGCGGTGCGCAGGTTGACCATGTCGCCATAGGCCGAAACCATGATCGTGCGCACCTCGGAGCGCTGCTCGCGCAACCGGGTGAGCAACGTCAGCCCGTCCATCACCGGCATGTTGATATCGAGCAGCATCAACTCGATGTCGGGCTCGGCAGCGAGCCTCTCCAGTGCTTCTTCGCCGTGGTGCGCGAAGCGGAACTCAAACTCCTTGTCGCGGATCTGCCGGCGAAAGCGCTGGGTGATCAGCAGCTCGAAATCGGGTTCGTCATCGACCGCTAGGATCTTGGCCGCCGCCATCGCTAGGCGCGCGCCTCCGGCAGTTTGGTCAGCTGCTCTTTGAGCTGGTCGAAATCGACCGGCTTCGTGACGAACTCGAACGCGCCGAATTCCGCTGCGCGTTGCCGCCGCTCGTCGTCGCCATACGCGGTCACCATCATCACCGGCAGCTCGGGCCGTTGCGCCTTCACCGCGCGCAAGAGTTCGAGCCCATCCATCCCCGGCATGTTGATGTCGGACAGGATCACGATGAGCTCGGGCTGGATTTCGCCGGAGAGCTGGTCGAGCGCCTCTTCGCCGGAGGCGGCGAAGTGCAGCATGTAAGTTCCCTGCCGCGCCTCGCGGCGAAAACGCTGGCGGAACAGCTCCGCCACATCGGGCTCGTCATCAACGACCAAGATACTAACGGTCACGAGGTTTCCCCTTGTCGTTGGATTTTGCCGCGCGCGGCAGTCGAATCGTGAATTCGGTGAACTCGTTTTCCGCGCTGTCGACCGCGATCGAGCCGCCATGCTGTTGCGTCACGATATCGTAGCTGATCGACAGGCCGAGCCCGGTGCCCTCGCCGGTCGGCTTGGTCGTGAAAAACGGCTGGAACAGCTTGTCGCGGATGTCGGGCGGTATGCCCGTGCCATTGTCGCGTACCCTGACCTCGACCGCTTCGCCGGCCTCTTGCGTCGCCACCTTCAGCATCGGGCGAAAGCCGTTGCCCGAGTTCTGTGCCCGCTTGTTGGCGGCATAGAACCCGTTACCGATGAGGTTCAGGAACACCCGCGTCATATCCTGCGGCACCAGCTCGATCGGTTTGAGCGCCGCATCGAACGCCCGCTCCAGCGTGATGTTGAATGTCTGGTCCTGCGCCCGAGCCCCGTGATAGGCGAGGTTGAGGCTCTCCTCGACAAGCGCGTTCAAATCCACCGCACGGCGCTCGCCCGACACGCCGCGCGAGTGCTCCAGCATGCTTTTCACGATGTTGTCGGCGCGCTTGCCGTGTTCGGCGATCTTGTCGAGGTTGCCCGACAGCATCGTCATCGTTTCGTCCAGCTCCTCGCGCTTGTCGCGATCGAGCTTCGCGATCGCCGGCTCTGCCACTTCCTTCAGCTCGGACAGCAGCTCGTTCGACAGCGAAGCGAAGTTGTTGACGAAGTTGAGGGGGTTCTTGATCTCATGCGCGATACCTGCGGTCAGCTGACCTAACGAAGCCATCTTCTCGGCCTGGATCAGCCTTCCCTGCGCCGCCCGCAAATCGCTCAGCGCCGCCTCCGCCGCGTCGCGCGCCGCGCGGATCTCGGTGATGAGCCGCGCATTCTCCATCGCGATCACCGCCTGCGCCGCGAAGTTCTGCAAAAGGGCGACCTGCTTGTCGGTGAACGGCCGGACTTCGCGCCGGCCGCATCCGATAAAGCCGAGAATGGTATTCTCCCGGCGCAGCGCGACATAGAGGACGGTGTGCAGCCCAGCGAGTTTCACCATGTTCCGCGCGCCCGGCGTATCTATCTCCGCCATATCGGGCACCTGGACAAACGGTTCGCCCGCGAACAATCGGTAAAGCGGGTGGGCGGGGTCGGGCCGGCGGGGATTGCGCAACTGCTCGGCGACGGACAGCACCGCGCCGTGCAAGGCGACCGCCCGGTATGTCTCGCCGTCGTAAAGTTGCAGAGAACCGTGATCGACCCCGCATAGGCTATGCGCCTTTTCCAGGATCGCCTCGAAAACCGGCTGCAGATCGCCGGGCGAGGAATTGATGACCCCCAAGACCTCGGCCGTCGCGGTTTGCTGCTCCAAGGCCTCGCGCGTCTCGTTGATCAGCCGCGCGTTCTCGATCGCGATCACCGCCTGCTGCGCAAAGTTCTCGATGAGCGCGATTTCCTTGTCGGAAAAAGGCCGAACCTCAGTGCGGTTGCACGAGATCATGCCCAGCAGCACGCCGTTTCTGAACAACGGCACGAGCAGGTTGGTGCGCACCCCGCCGCGGCCCGAAACGACGCGGCTCGTTTCGCCTCTGGCCTGCGAGAGATCGGCGATATGCACATGACTGCCGGTGAAGAGCGGCGCATAGCGCGCGTTCGCGCCGCCGATGTCGATGCCCGCGCGCAAATGCTCGACGACATCCGCCGGATAGCCGTGCGCGACGGCCGCCTTCATCTTGCCGCTGTCGCCGTCATAGAGGAACAGCGTTCCGCGCTCCGCCCCGCACAGCGCATGCGCCTTGTCGAGTATCGCCTCGAACACCGGGGTCAAATCGCCGGGCGAGGAATTGATGACTTGAAGCACCTCGGCCGTCGCGGTCTGCTGCTCCAAGGCCTCGCGCGTCTCATTGATCAGCCGCGCGTTCTCGATCGCGATGACCGCCTGCTGCGCGAAGTTCTTGATTAGCGCGACCTGCCGGTCAGAAAACTCGCACACCTCTCGACGATAAAGGCAGTAGATGCCGAGCACTTCGTCGTCTTTGGCCAACGGCACTGTCAGCGTTGTTCGCGCGCCGTCGAGATCCACCGCACCGCGCACCAGAGGATCACCAGCGTCGTAGAACTGGGAAGTCGCGGCGTCAGTGAGCTGGACGTAACCGGCGTTTCGGGCCACGCGGGCAAAACCGTCCCGTGGCCCTGGCGAAACCTCATTTCGTGCGGCGAACTCCGCATAGGCTGGAGAGAGCCCCCGAAGTGCCAGGAATTCGAAGCGGTCGCCGCGCCAAGTGCCGAGCCCTCCTGCGTCCGCCTGGCACAACTCCATCCCCTTTTCGAGCATCGCACCGAATACCGGCGCGAGGTCGCCGGGCGAGGCGTTGATGACGCCGAGCACCTCGGCCGTTGCGGTCTGCTGGTCGAGCGCCTCCTGCGTCTCGGTGATCAGGCGCGCGTTCTCGATGGCGATAACCGCCTGGTCGGCGAAGGTCGTGACCAGCTCGATCTGCCGCTCGGTAAACGGCTCGACCCGCTCGCGAGCGAGAGCGATGACGCCGATCGGAACCCCTTCGCGGAGCAGCGGCACGCCGATCATCGATCGCGCGTTGCCGATACGCGCCTCTTCCTTGGCTTCGTAAAGCGGGTCGGCGAGCGGATCGACGATCTGCACGGCCCGCTTGTGCAGCGCCGCGCGGCCCGCCACCGATCCTTCCCCCGGATAGATCGGCGCCGCGCGCTCGATACGCTCGTATTCCGGTTCGTTAGAAAATCCGGCGGCGAAACGATAGGAATCGTCTTCGAGACGATAAAGGATCGCTTTCTCCGCGAGGCAAAGCCGCGCTGCGGTCGCAACGACGGTTTCGAGGATCGGTTGCAGAGCGAAGGCCGAGCGGCTGATGACATTGAGGACATCGGCCGTCGCCATCTGGTACTCGAGCGACTCCTGCAAATCGGCCGTGCGCCTGCGGGTCTCGTTAATCAGCCGCGCGTTTTCCATCGCGATGACCGCCTGCGCCGCGAAATTTTCGAGGAGCGCGATCTCTGGCTCGGAGAATGGCTTCACCTCTTCCCGATAAGCCGAGATGTAGCCCAGGAGCGTTGATTCCCGGCGGAGCGGCACGCGCAGGATCGTGCGCACGCCACTTGCCACCGCGTTTCGCATCCGCGCGTCGTCCGGGTGCAGCGCTGATACGGCCGCCAGGTCGGGGTAATGGACGAGGCGCGCGCCGGCCAGCAATTCGTCATCGGCAATATTCGTCGGCGGGCGTGGCGTGAACTGCGCCTTGGCCCAGTCTGGCCTCAGTCCCTGCGTCGCGACCGCGCGAAAATGTCTGCCATCGTAAAGCTGCAGCGTCCCTTGCGCCGCGCCACACAGGCGATGCGCCTTGTCGAGGATCGCGTCGAACACCGGCGCGAGGTCCCCGGGCGATGAATTGATGACACCGAGCACCTCGGCGGTCGCGGTCTGCTGTTCCAGGGCTTCGCGCGTCTCGGTGATGAGCCGCGCATTCTCAATCGCGATCACCGCTTGCGCGGCGAAATTCTGCAGCAGCGCGACCTGTTTGTCAGAAAACGATCGGACCTCCTGGCGGTAGATCACGAACGCGCCGAGCAGCGTCTCATTCTGGCGCAAGGCGACCCAAATCGCGGTGTGCGCGCCGCACTCGTCGACCAGGACGCGGAAACCGCGGTTTCCGGCGCGGTACGCCTCGGTCTCAGCGAGGTCGGCGATATGCACGATCGACTCGCCGGCGACGAGCCCAATAAGGGCGCCGCCGGGAGCTGCCGGTAGCCCGCCGCCGACCGCTGCGATCCCGCTCTCGGGCAAATTACGGTTGGCGACCATGTGGAACAGCGCGCCGTCATAGCGCACAAAGCCGCCAAACGACGCCTCGCACAACCGCATCGCCTTTTCGAGCATCGCGTCCAACACCGGCGCGAGGTTTCCCGGCGAGGAATTGATAACGCCGAGCACCTCGGCGGTCGCGGTCTGCTGTTCCAACGCCTCGCGCGTTTCGGTGATCAGCCGCGCGTTCTCTATCGCGATGACCGCCTGCGCCGCGAAATTCTGCAGGAGGGCGATTTGCTTGTCCGTGAACGGCCGGACTTCCTGGCGATAAACCTGCAATGCGCCGAGAAGGGTGGTGTCCTTTCGGAGCGACACCGAGAGAGAAGAACGCGCACCGGCCAGATCGACAAAAGCGCGGCGTGTGGGGTTGGTTTCGTATATCTCGGTATCGGCGGCCATATCATCGATATGGACTAGGTCCTCCCCAACGGCATGGCGAAAGAGCGTGCCACCCTTTCCTGGCGTCCGCGGTTCATCCTTGATGGCATCGATGAAAGCTTGCGGCCCACGAATGGCGCGGGGGTGGTAGTTGGTCCCGTCAAATGTCCAAAGAATCCCAAGCGCTGTTTCGCAGAGGTGGTTCGCCTTTTCGAGCATCGCATCGAATACCGGCGCGAGGTCGCCCGGCGACGCATTGATGACCTGTAATAGTTCAGCCGTCGCGGTCTGCTGCTCCAGCGCCTCCTGGGTTTCGGTGATCAACCGCGCGTTTTCGATCGCGATGACCGCCTGCGCCGCGAAGTTCTGCAGCAGCGCGATCTGCTTGTCGGCGAAGCGGCGGACTTCGCGGCGATACCCGGTAATGACGCCGAGCAGCTGTCCCTCCTTGCGCAAGGCGACGCACAGAACGGTCCGCGCGCCGGCCAGATGCACGAGGGCATTGCCCGCGACATTGCTCGGGCCATAGGAAGGCGACGCTGCGACATCGTCGATATGCGCCACGTCTTCGCCCGCGGCCATTCGGCCCAGCCCACTTTTAGGCGGAAATGGGCCAAAGCCGTCTGCGTTTGCCAGGAAATCAGCGTAGGCCGACGGCGCACCTCGCCAAGAGACCGGCCTAAAAATCCCGCTGTCGTATGTCCACAAAATCCCGAGCGTGAAATCACACAACCGCGCAGCCTTATCCAGCATCGCCTCGAAGACGGGAGTTAGATCGCCGGGCGACGAATTGATGACCCCGAGCACCTCGGCCGCCGCGGTCTGCTGTTCGAGGGCCTCGCGCGTCTCGGTGATGAGCCGCGCGTTCTCCATCGCAATCACCGCCTGGTCGGCGAAGCTCACGACCAAGCCGATCTGCTCGTTCGAGAACGTCGCAACCCGCTCCCGCCCGAGATTGATGCTTCCGACGACCGCGCCATCGCGCAGCAGCGGAACCCCCAACAGCGTCCTGACCCGGGTGGAAATCGGGCCGGCGCTCATCTCGTATTCCGGATCGGCCAGAATATCGGGTATCTGAACGACCTCGCCTGTCAGTCCGACACGGCCAGCGACTGCCTCGCGGCCAAAGGCATGCACCGCGCCAAGCATGTGAGAGGTCGCTCCCGGCCACCGCGACCGCACCGCAACGCATCGCCATTGGGCGCTTTCGCGTAAATAAATAGCCCCGTCATCCGCGTCACACAGGCTCACCGCTTTCTCGACGATGGCGTCGAACACCGGTGAGACGTCACCCGGCGACGAATTGATGACTTGGAGAACGTCGCCCAGGGCCTCCTGTCGTGCGAGCAATTCGGCGAGCTGACGGCGCAGCTCGGCGTTCTCCCGTTCGAGAGCGGCTCGCCCGTCGTCGCTCTTGCTTTTCATGGCCGCGACTCTACCACGCCGCGAGCCGCCGCGCGTTGATACTTCGCGGCCGCGCCCCTATGTTCCGGGCCAGCCCCCAGGGGCTTTAAGGAACCCGATGACGACGCCGCTCAGCCATATCCGCAACTTCGCGATCATCGCGCATATCGACCACGGCAAGTCGACCCTCGCCGACCGGCTGATCCAGGCTTGCGGCGGGCTCGACGCGCGCGAGATGCGCGACCAGGTGCTCGACACCATGGAGCTGGAGCGCGAACGCGGCATCACCATCAAGGCGCAGGCGGTGCGTCTCAACTACCATGCCCGGGACGGCGAGGATTACGTCCTCAACCTGATGGACACGCCGGGCCATGTCGACTTCGCCTATGAGGTCAGCCGGTCACTGGCGGCGTGCGAAGGGTCGCTGCTGGTGGTCGACGCGAGCCAGGGGGTCGAGGCGCAGACCCTCGCCAATGTCTACCAGGCGGTCGCCGCCGGGCACGAGATCGTGCCGGTGCTCAACAAGATCGACCTGCCCGCCGCCGAGCCCGACCGGGTCAAGGAGCAGATCGAGGACGTGATCGGGCTCGACGCCAGCGACTCAGTGCTGATCTCGGCCAAGACCGGGCTCAACATCGAGGGCGTGCTGGAAGCGTTGGTGACCCGCCTGCCGCCGCCCCAGGGCGATCCCGACGCGCCGTTGAAGGCATTGCTCGTCGATAGCTGGTACGACCCCTATCTCGGTGTCGTGATTTTAGTGCGGGTCAAGGACGGGTCGCTGATTCCGGGGCAGAAAATCCGGCTGATGGCGACTGGCGCCGCGCATCAGGTCGAGCGCGTCGGCGTCTCGACCCCGAAAGCAGTCATGGTGCCGGCGCTCGGCCCCGGCGAGATCGGCTTTATCACCGCCGGGATCAAGACCGTCGCCGATTGCCGCGTCGGCGACACGATCACCGAAGACCGCCGCCCGGCGGAGACGCCGCTCCCCGGCTTTCAGCCGTTGCAGCCGGTGGTGTTCTGCGGCCTCTTCCCGGTCGATTCCGCCGATTACGAAAAGCTGCGCGAGAGCCTCGCCAAGCTGCGCCTCAACGACGCCAGCTTCGAATACGAGCCGGAAACATCCGCGGCGCTCGGTTTCGGCTTCCGCTGCGGCTTTCTCGGGCTGTTGCACCTCGAGATCATCCAGGAGCGCCTCTCCCGCGAGTTCGACCTCGACCTCATCACCACTGCGCCCTCGGTGGTCTATCGCGTGCACCAGAACAACGGCCGGGTACTGACCCTGCACAACCCGGCCGACATGCCCGACCCCGTCCGCATCGACCATATCGAGGAGCCGTGGATCAAGGCGACGGTGCTGGTGCCGGACGATTATCTCGGCCAGGTGCTGGCACTGTGCGAGGAGCGCCGCGGCGTCCAGCTCGATCTGACCTATGCCGGCAACCGGGCGATGGTGGTCTACCGCCTGCCGCTCAACGAGGTGGTGTTTGACTTCTACGACCGGCTGAAATCGGTGAGCCGCGGTTATGCCAGCTTCGACTACCAGCTCGACGGCTATGCCGAAAGCGACCTGGTGCTGATGAACATCCTGGTCAACGGCGAGCCGGTCGATGCGCTCAGTCTGATTGTCCATCGCAGCCAGGCCGAGCGCCGCGGCCGCGCGCTCTGCGAGCGGCTCAAGGATTTGATCCCGCGCCAACTGTTCCAGATCGCCATCCAGGCCGCGATCGGTGGCCGCGTTATTGCGCGCGAAACGGTCAAGGCGCTGCGCAAGGATGTGCTCGCCAAATGCTATGGCGGCGACGTCACCCGCAAACGCAAGCTCTTGGAAAAGCAGAAAGAGGGCAAAAAGCGGATGCGCCAGTTCGGCCAGGTCGACATCCCGCAATCCGCCTTTATCGCCGCGCTGCGGATGGGGGATAGCTGATCCGCCTCAAAGCAGCCGGATGAGGTCTTCGATGGACAGGTCGGCTTGGCGGAGGATCGCGCGCAGGATGCCACGCTTCACATCCGCGCTGCCGTGAAACGGCACGACGATGCGGACGGCGGGGCGATCGGGATGCTTCAGAACGTAAT
>DATJSH010000290.1:0-7022 GCA_035504235.1 Allostellaceae bacterium
GGACCTCATTTCTTCGGGCTGGATCACGCATTCGGCACCGATCCTCGATCTCGGTCTGGACGTGGCCGAGTGACGATGGCGACACCGCCGACCGAGGTCCAGCGCAGCGAACGTTTTGCCGCCTATATCGAGGCGCGCCGCGTCGACCCGCCGCGGCCGCTGTTGGTCAAGGCGACCGCGCTTGCCGCAGGCAAGGAGCACGCGCTCGACGCCGGGGCAGGGGCGCTCAACGCCACCAAGTACCTGCTGTCAGCGGGGTTCGCGCATGTCACCGCGCTCGACGCCGCACCGAGCGCGCAAAAGCTCGCCGCCGAGCTACCACCCAACCAGGTGACATTCGTGCTCTCGCGCTTCGAGGATTTCGCCTTTCCCGCCGGGGCTTACGACCTCGTCAACGCCGAGTTCTCGCTGCCTTTTATCCGCGCCGAGAATTTCGCCGCGGTCTTTGCCCGGCTGATCGGCTCGGTGCGGCCCGGCGGGCTCTTCACCGGCCAGCTGTTCGGGCCGAAAGACAGCTGGAACGTCGCCGGTAGCGGCATGAATTTCCACTCCCGCGCGGCGGTCGAGACGCTGCTGCGCGGCTTCGAGCTTGTCGAGCTCGAAGAAGAAGACCATCCGGGCAAGACCAAGCTCGGCGACGACAAACACTGGCACATCTTCCACATCATCGCCCGCAAGCCTGCCGCCTAGCGGCCCATGCGGGCATAAAAAAGCCCCTCCCCGCGGACGGGGAGGGGCGAAGTTCCGCGGTCAACGGGAGTTAGTACCAACCCGTGTAACGCGGGCTGTTGGGGTTGGTGTAATAGCCGTAAGGCTGACGCCACCAATCGTGATGCGGGGGCTGGACGATGCCGACATGGATGCCATGCGGGCCGGCCCACAGGCGCAGCGCCGCGTCGGCGGGAGCGCTGGGGATTGTCGCGGCGCCAAGCGTCAAAGCGGCGATCGCCGCGAGGCCAAGCCGCCGGAACCAGCTCTTGTTCGATTTGAGGGACATCTGACCCTCCTCTTTCTCTTCTCTCGTGGCTCAAGCTGCCACTCAGAAAAGTATACGGTACCGTTTCGTTGTGTATCCCCATCGGGGCGAAAATTTTTCCGGCCGCCCGCTATAGGCACCGCACCCAAAAGGGCTGCCGCTCATGGCAGCAGTGTGTCCCCATCCCCGGCGGTCGAGCGGTCAATGGCCAATATCCATTGGCCGCCCTATACTGGCCAAGCGATGCGTTCGAGGGAGCAGCACGATGGCCGACGGCACCACTCCGATCATCACCGAGGCCCCGACCGAGGCGGTGACCCCCGGCGGCATCAACCACCTCGTGATCAACGTCCGCGACATCGAGGAATCGCACCGCTTCTGGACCGAGATGCTCGGCTTCAAGCAGGTGGCCTATTCGAAGCGGCGCAACGGCAAGATGCGCTTCTACTCGGGCGACCATGACGGGCGCATGAACCATCACGACATCGCGCTGTGCGAGAACCCGAACCTGCCGAAGCCGCCGGCCGAATGGGCGATGTTCGACATGCCGATGGCGATCAACCACATCGCGATCACCCTGCCGAACCGTGAGGCGTGGCTGAGGCAGCTCGCCTGGCTGCGCGCCAAGGGCGTCAAGTTCCAGCGCCGGATCAATCACGGGATGACCCACAGCCTCTATATCGTCGACCCCAACGGCTATGGCGTCGAGGTCCTTTACGAGCTGCCGCGCGCGGTGTGGGCCAACAATATCCAGGGCGCGATCGACTATGCCGAGCCGGTGCCGACCGAAGGCGACGACGCCTTTGTCGACGACACCGACTACCCGCACTTCGGCGTCGCCGAGAAGGCGGCGGAGTAGGGCATTTTCTGCGCCATTCCGGGTTCATCGCTTCCGCGACGCCCCGGAATGACCAAAGAAATTTCGGATCAGGCTGCCACATCCGCGTCTTTCTATCTCAGCGCGAACGCATAGCGTTTGATTGACAGCCGTCGCAACTTCCGAAAAGTTGCGTGAAGGCCGCTGGAGACGGCCGCTTTGGGGAGAGAGAGGCCGTGGCACAGTCATCGCGAAGCGGGGCGGCGCAGACAATCGAAGCCTATGTCGGCGAGCAGATGGACAACGCCAGGATGGGGTCGACCCAATGGCTTGTCTTGGCTTTGGCGGCCGGCGGCTATTTTTTCGATGTCATGGATTTTACGATCTTCGGTGCTCTAGTTCCCGATCTGCTGAAAAGCGGCTTTGTCAGCGGCGCACAGATTCCCTGGGTCGGCAGCGCAACCGCGCTCGGACTGTTCGTGGGCACACTCGGCCAAGGTGAATTCACCGATCGCTTTGGCCGCAAAGCTATCTACCAATTCAACCTGCTGCTGTTCGGCTTAGCGACCATTGGTGGTGCGCTCGCGCCCAGTTTCTTCTGGCTCGTCATCGGACGATTTCTCGCGGGGGTCGGGCTCGGTGCCGAGCAGCCTCTGTGCTTCTCGTACACGACCGAGTATGCGCCGAAGCGCATCCGCGGCCGTCTGACCGCGTTCATGCAGTTCCTCGGCGGCGCCTGGCCATGGCCGATCGGCGTCTTGTTAACGCTGACCTTGCGCGATTCCATCGGTTGGCGCGGTATCTGGATCGTCATCGGCATCGGCGCGTTGATCGTTTTCGTGTTTCGCTTTTCGCTCCCCGAGTCGCCGCGCTGGCTCGCCACCCACGGCCAGGGCCAACGAGCACTCGATATCCTGCAGCGCATGGGCATACGCACCCCGCCGCTTGACACGCTTTCGACCGATGCGGCGAGCGACACGCACAGCGATCCCTTCGGCATTGTGTTCCGGCAGTATCCGGGCCGGGTGATCGCGGGCATGCTCTGTTTTGTGGCGTTTTTCGGCATCGCGCTCGGGCTCGGCGCTTGGCTACCGAATATCCTCGTCGAACGCGGCTTCTCGATCGCGAAGTCGCTGAACTCGATCTTCTGGATCACCTTGGCCTTTCCGTGCGCCAGCGCCGTCATGATGTACGCGCTGGAAAAGTTCGGCCGCAAGCCGACCGCGGTCGTCGCCTTTATCCTGACCGGCATTTTCGGTTTGTGGTGGGCAAATGCGAGCACCGAGGCGATGGTGTTGGGGGTCGGCTTCTTCATGATCTTCTTCACGCAATTGGCCGGCAACTCTTCTCAAGTCTTCATCTCCGAGGTGTTTCCGACCAATGCCCGCGCTTCCGGCTTTGGTCTGTCGCAAGCCGCCGGACGGATCGCCGCATTCTTTGCGATCCCAGGGTTCCTGTGGATCCAGAGGGGTTTTGGGCTCAACGCGGTGTTCATCGCGATCGCGATCGCGGTGGCGATTGCCGCTATCGCGGTGACGCAGGTCGGGCCGGAGGCGCGCGGCTTGGCGCTCGACGAAGTCGCGCCGCCAACGGCGTAGGCCGCTAAGGCCCTGCTGTCCCGGCGTTCACCGAGAAGCACTGCTTGGTTATCATCCGGCTGTCGTCGGCGGCGAGAAAGAGGGCGAGGTTCGCGATGTCGTCCGGCATGATCATGTCGGGCAGACATTGCTGGGCGACCGCCGCCGCGACCGCCGCCTGGTCTTTGAACCACAGCGCGCGCTGGCGCTCGGTGAAAACGGTGCCGGGCGCGATCGCGTTGACCCGGATGCGGTCGGACCCGAGCGCGCGGGCGAGCACGCTAGTAAAGCCGACGATTGCGGCCTTCATCGAGGCATAGGCCTCGAGCAGCGGAATACCGCGCATCCACGACACCGATGACATATTGACGATCGAGCCGTGGCCGAGCTCCTTCATCTGCGGCGCGATCGCCTGCGCCGCAAAGAACACATGGCGGAAATTGACCGCGACGGTGCGGTCGAACTCTTCGGGTGTGATGGCGGCGAAATCGTAGCGCTGGTCGTTGGCGGCGTTGTTAACCAGCACCGCGGCGGGGCCGAGCGCAGTGCGAATTTGGGCGAAGGCTTCGCGCAAGGCGGCGATGTCCATGAGGTCGCAGCGCACGAACATCGGCTTCGTGAAGTCGCGGCCGAGCATGTCGGCGAGCGCCGCGCCGGCGTCTTGCTGGAGGTCGAGAAAGGCGACCTTGGCGCCGTTCTCGACAAAACCGCGCACAAAGGCCGCGCCGATACCGCTGGCGCCGCCGGTGATAACGACGGTGCGGCCGTTGAGGCTGGCGTAACGGGTAAAGCTCATCGTGAGGCTCCCTTGCCCGACGGATCGTTATGACCGAGATACCATATCGAGTCGGTCGCCCTCGTGTGATTGATTAAGCGAGCCTTTTTTCACGACGAGCTCGCCTGATGCCTGACAGCGGCGGCCTGCCAGCCGACAAAAGTTCCGCCCTCCAGGAGGTCGGCGGGGCCTGCGGCGATCTCGGCACCTTTATTCCGCACGTCATCGGAGCGATGACCGTCGCCGGCCTGGCCCCGGCGGGAGTGCTTTTCGGATTTGCCGCGTTCCTCATCGCCACCGGCCTTTTTTACGGCCTGCCGTTGCCGGTGCAGCCGATGAAGGCGATATCCGCCGTCATCCTTACTGGCGGATTGCGGCCGGGCGAGGTCGCCGCCGCCGGCGTGATGATGGGCGCGGTGCTGTTTGTCCTGGGGGCTACCGGCTGGATCGGCCGGCTCGCCCGCGTGATTCCACAGTCGGTCAGCGCCGGTTTGCAGCTCGGCCTCGGGTTGATGATGGCGCTGCTCGGCGTAAGGTTGATGCTGGCGACTCCGTGGGTCGGGTTTGCCGCTTTGGCCTTGCTGTGCGGGTTGACCCGCATCCCGCGTTGCCCGGCAGCGCCGATCGTGCTCCTCGCCTCGGCATTTGCCGGCTGGCTGATGGGGTTAGGCGACGCCGCGCCGCCGGCGTCCGCCACGGCCGGCCTCCCCCATCTCATCGTGCCAAGCTGGTCCGAAATCTGGCACAGCCTGCAGATCGCGGTGCTGCCACAGCTCTCGCTGACCCTGACCAATGCGATCATCGTCACCGCGGGCCTGTCGCGCGACTTGTTTGCGGCCAAGGGCGCCATCGCCAGCGAGCGAAACCTGGCGCTGAGCTCTGGCCTGGCGAACCTGTTGCTCTGCCCGTTCGGTGCCATGCCGATGTGTCATGGCGCCGGTGGGCTCCAGGCGCAATACCGGTTTGGCGCGCGGACAGGATGGGCGCCGATCATCTTCGGCGCGGCTCTGCTGGTGCTCGCTATCGGGTTCGCCGATCGCGCCGCCACCCTCTTCGCGATCATCCCGATCGGTGCGGTCGGCGCGCTGCTCATCCTCGCCGGCGCCGATCTGGCGATTTCGCGCCGGCTGTTCGACGGCAAGCCGTCTTGCCTTTGGGTGATAGGCCTCACGGCGCTCGTCACGGTCGTCGCGAACCCGGCGCTGGGGCTGGTGCTTGGATGGATCGGCGAGGTCATCCGCGCGGCAATCGTGCGCAGTCTCTACCAGCGATCCGACACCCCCCATTGAGCCTGTTCCGGGTTGAGGTTTGCCGGCGCTTGCCACCCGCGGCCCCGACAGGCACGATATTTTGATAAGCGAAGCCGGCGCCAGAGGCACCGGCCTGGCGCTAAAGCGCGATAAGACCAAGGGGGAGGACTCGATGGCCCACATTTCGGGCACGGCGAACGCGGCGCCTCATTACCGGCTTGCCAAGGCGTTGGGCGTGCTGGCGATTACCGCTTCGGCGCTCGCCGCGGAATACGGCGCCGGCATCAATTTCGTCTCGGTGCAGAGCCTGTCGGTCTATCCCGCGGTGCATGGGCTGGTGCCCCTCGCAATGTTCGCGACCGGGATTGCAATGCTGCCCAAAGCTTACCTCTTCGCCGTGTTCTCGAAGGTCATGCCGCGCGCCGGCTCGAAGCATGTATGGCTGGCGCGCAGCCTGGGCATGCCTGCCGGGTTCCTCATCACCTTCGTCTACTGGGCCACCGGCCCCGCATCGATGGGTGTCTTGGGTTACGCGTTCGGCACATTCCTCGGCCAGGCGCTATTGCCGCTGGTGCCGGCGCTCGGAGCCTGGGTGTTGTCACCGACCGGACACCTGGTTTGCGGGCTGGCGGCGATTTGGATCACCTTTGGGGTCAATGCCGCCGGCGTGCACCATTACGGCTGGTTCGTCACGGTTTTGATGTTCGTCATCATCATCACCGCGGCGACGATTACGATCTTCGGGTTTTCGACGCCGCCCGACCAGTTCGTCGCGGCGGCAAGCAAGGTGACCGGGACGCAGATCGCGCTGCCGGCCACTTTACCGCCGGACAGCTGGAGCGATTTCATCTCGGTCTGCGGCCTCTTCGTCTTTGCCTATGCCGGACTTGGCGCCGGGCCGGCGCTCGGCGGCGAGGCGGCGAGCGCCGAAAAAAAAGTGCCGATGGGCATCTACTGGGGCTGGTTCCTCGCGCTGCTGCTGTTCTCGATCGTTGCCGCGGCGCTGTTCCACGCCGCCCCCTGGTGGGCGGTCAGCGCGCTCATTAAGGGCGGCAAGAGCAGCTTTGCGACGGCGCCGGGGCTGGTCGGTCTTGTCGCGCCGGAGTGGGTCACCGTGGTCCTCAACCTCGTGGTCGCACTGATCGTCGGCAAGACGCTGGCGCCGGCGCTGATGGTCTATTCGCGCTACTGCTTCGCGCAGGCGCAGGATCGCCTGCTGCCACCAGCCTTGGCCCAGGTGTCGGGCCGCAAGGTGCCGCTCAACGCGCTGCTGCTGATCGCCGTGCTCGGTTCGCTGTTTCTCGTCCAGTCGGTGTTTTTTGGCTGGGCGATGGGCGTTGCGGTGCGGTCGGTGGCGGTGCTCGGCATGTGGCTGGCGCTGGCGGTCGGCGCGCTCAACCTGCGGCGCCACCCGCCGGCCCGCGACACCGAATGGGCCAGGGCGATCGTGCGGCACAAACTCCTCGTGCCGGCGGCGATCGTCTCGATCCTGCTGTCGGTGCCGCTGATCCTGTCGCTCGCCGTGGTGCCGAAGACAGCGCTGTGGTTTCAACCGCTGTTCCAGGGCGCCGTGGTGACGGGGATCGGGGTGATCATCTACCTGATCGCCCACGCCAAGGTGAAAGGC
>DATJSH010000291.1:0-5333 GCA_035504235.1 Allostellaceae bacterium
TCGGACATCATCGTGCGGCAGTGGCACAGACCCTGACCGCGAAGACAACCCTGAACCGGCAGAGCCTCGAGGCACGGCAAGCAGAAGAAAGTCGAACTACTTGACTGAGGAGGAGCGATTAGACAACGCGGGCGTAGCCGAGTAGCATGTCGCTCAGACCTGTTGCCTTTATCCCCGATTTGGCAACAGGATTTCGCACGGCGCAAGTCCTTGGTTCTGCGCCTTCAGCGTTTTCGCTGCATAGACGATCGTTTGTGAATCACCGGATGCGGCAATATCGACGCCGTTCGCTCGATCGGCGCGCGGTGAAATTTGCATATGGGGGCCCTGCTATTCCGGACGTTGTAGCCAACCCGTTAAAAGCGCGGCCGACCACGCGATGGGAGCATCGATACCTCGGCCAGGAGCAATTTCCCGAGACGCTGTCCGCGGTCGAGATCGAGCATTTCTTCACGCTCGACGAGGTCGAGCTTGTCTCGGTCCGGGAGCGCCGCGGCCCTTTGAACCGATTGGCGCTCGCCCTGCAGATCGGCTTTCTCAAACTAACCGGCAGGACGCTCAACTCGGTGGAGCTGATACCGCCGCAGATCCTGGATCACCTCGGCCGGCAGGTCGATTGCGCGGCGCCGCGGATCGCCTCGATCCGGGCGTTCTATCGCCGGCGTCATCGAACCCTATTCAAGCACCACGCCTCGGCACTCCGGCTGCTCAGACGCAGCGAACTCACCCCGCACGCGGAACGGGGACTGGTGGCCTATCTACGCCGGGAGGCGGCCGCTGTTTTCGACGATGCGGAACTCATGGCGCGCGCCCGATCGTGGCTCGTCGAGCATGATTATCTGCTGCTGCGCGAGCGTCACATCCGGCGTTTGGCGATCGCCGCGCGGCGGCATCAGCAGCAGGCGCTGTTCAAGCTTATTGCGGCGGCGATGCCGGCCGAGCGCGATCTGTGGGTGCCGCGCCTGTTGGCGCCGGTCGAGGAGGGCGGGATCAGCCGGCGCGAATGGCTGGACGCCGTACCGTCCAGCAGGTCTGCTCAAAGCCTCGCCGAGCAGATGGAGAAGGTCTCGTTTCTCAAAGAGTTGGGTGCCGACCGGCTGGCTATGCCGGAGCTGCCGCTCGCCGGTCTCGAATATTTCGCACGGCGCATGATGTCGCGGAAACCGGCGGCGCTGACGCGGATCAAGGATCCGCACCGCACGATCGAGGTGGCCTGTTTCCTGCGCCTCACGCTGTTACGTCTGACGGACGCGAGCCTCACGCTTCTCGACCACCAGGTCTCTGCCCTGTGGCACGGCGCGCGGGAACGGGTGCAGGAAACGCAGGCCGCCCGCTTGCGCCGGCTGCTCGGCGATCTTGCGGGGCTCGCCGATGATGAAACTCTCGACGCCGCGGAGCTGCGTTCGCGGCTCAAGAGCCTGATCACTCCTTTTGAACCGGAGCGCCAAGGAACCCAGGTCGCCTCTATTCGGCAGGAACTCGGGCGCAAATCCCAGGACCTGGCTCGGCTGCTGAAACTGGCGCGGGAGGCGCCGCTCGCGGTTCCGACCGATCATAAACTCGCCGCTGCCTTTGCCACGCTTGACGCCCTTTCCGGCTCGCCCAATGCGTTGCCCGACAACGCCGCACAGCCCTTTGGTCCTTCGTGGCAAGCGCTGACCGATCAGCCGGATCGTGCAGCAGCGCTCGGCTGCTATCGCGCGGCGACCCTGATGGGCTTGAAGCGAGCGCTGCGCAACCGCTCGGTGTCGGTCGATCACAGCCTGTCGTACCGGGCGCCGGAGAAGAAGCTGATCCCAGAGAAGCTCTGGCAGCGCGACCGGGGCCGCTTTATTCGCGACCTCAACCTGCCGGCCAGTTCGGAGAAATATCTTCAGCGCCTGGAGGCTGGGCTGAGCGCCGGGCTTGCCGCATTGGCCGAGGCAGTCGAGGCCGGTGCGGTCGCCATCGAGGGCGGCGAAGTGCGATTGCCGCGCCGCAAGCCAGCACCGAAGGACCCGCGCCTTGAGCCGGCGCGACAAGCGCTCGCCCATGCCCTCGGTGATGTCCAGTTTCCAGAAGTTCTGATCGAAATCGACGGCCTGACACGGTTTTCGTGGACCCTTCTTGGCCGCCCGGCCCGGTCGGAGCAGGAATTGGTGACGCTCTACGCCGCCCTCATGGGGCTCGGCTCCGATCTTTCCGTCGCCGAACTGGTGCGCATGGTGCCAGCGCTGGCGGCCGACAGCCTCGGGCAGATGATGCTGAAGATCGAGGCGGAGAAGCGGCTCCGCTCGGCGAATGACGCGGTGCTGCGCTTCATGCGCGCGCATTCCGTCGCCGCCCTTTGGGGACGCGGGCTGTTCGCCTCGGCCGACATGATGAGCCTGGAGGCGACGCGCTATTTGTGGTCGGCGCGGCTCGACCCGCGGCGCCGGACCTACGCGGTCGGGACCTACGCTCATGTCCTCGACCAATGGGGCATCCTCTACGATCAACCCATCGTCCTCAACCGCCGGCAAGCCGGCGCCGCGATCGAGGGCGCCTTGCGCCAGCGCCAAGTCGCGCGGATCGAGCGCGTCGCCGTCGACACGCACGGCTTTACGCATTTCGCGATGGCGCTCGCCAAAGCGGTCGGGTTCGACCTGTGTCCGCACCTGGCAAAGCTCAAGAAGCGGAAGCTCTATCTGCCGAAAGGGCTGGAAATCCCGCAGGTCTTGCGGCCGATCGTGGCCGAAACCGTCTCCCGCCGCGCCATCGCGCGAGGCTGGGAGGGATTTCTGCGGCTCGGCGCTTCGGTGAAACACGGCTGGGATTCGGCGACCTTAGCGCTCGACCGTTTCGGGTCGGCCGCCGCCGGCGACCCCGTCTACAATGCCGGCGACGGGCTGGGGAGGCTGCTGCGGACCCTCTATCTCTGCGACTATCTCAGTAACCCCCCGTTTCGCCTGGAGGTCCTCGATCTGCTCAACCAGGGCGAAGCGGTGCACAGCCTGCAGCGCGCGATCCACAACCGCATGATCACCGCAAAGCATGGACGCACAATGGAGCAACTCGGCACCATCTCGGGCGCCCTGACCTTGCTGGCGAACATCGTCATGGCCTGGAATACACATCGCATCCAGGCAATGATCGACGCGTCGCTCGGCGATCATCCCGACGAGGTGATGCGGCGGCTCGCGCCGATCGGGCACAAGCACATCAACCTGCGTGGCATTCTGACTTTCGATCTCGGCCGCCACAGATCGAGCCTGCTTCGGCAGGCGTCCTCGACTGCGTTGGAGCGCGTGCCCGGTTGAAAAAGCTGACTCTCTCGTAATATCAATGGGTTGCGCCCGATCATACGATGCAACCTCTTGAAATCGCGAGACTTTCAGATCGTCACTTTTGGCACGACGGTTACGACAAGGCCGGGCCGGGCTCGCCGGATTCGGGCGTCGCCCTGCCGGCCGTTGGTCCGGCTCAGGTGGAGTGCGTTCTTCCGGTGGGCGTACAACAACAGGTATGTTTCAAGCCCGACGGTGCCGCCAAATACAACGTCGCCGCCGCCTTCGCCAATAACCACGCCTTCAAGGTCATCGAGACGGCAACAGCGGACGGAACATTGCTGCGCGCGACGCCCTTCGGCGCTAATGGCTTTGGGGTGTTGCCGTTACTGGCGAACACCACCGTCAGCATCGCCAACAACAGCCCCTACCCGCGTAACACCAGTACCAAGGTTCTGTTCACCTTATTGCACCCGACGGAGGATTTTCTGTGCGAGGTCCGCATCCACAATCCCTACTTTCCCGATGATTGGCGCAACCACACAAAATGCACCTGGACCGGGCTGAATTCGTGGCTGGCCAGATTTACCAACTATGGCGACCGTCCGGTCGACGTGAACGAATGGTATGGCGGCGCCCGGCACGGCCGCACCGAAGTGCCGCTAGGGCAGTCGATCGTGATGCCCTTGCACGCTCAGGGCGAGTATTATGTCGGCGCCGGCGGGCCGATGCAGCCCGGGCAGACGATCAAGCTGACCGTGACCGACTACCAGATCGCCAATCAGCTCAGAGAGTTGTGGGTGCGCGATAGCGCGCAGATCCAGCCCAGTGACGACACACTCGCGGTGAATTTGAGCCCTTATCCGATACGCCTGAGCTGGTGCTGCAATGGCGACGATCAGGTTGAGGTGCCACTCCCGCCCTACGGGCGCGTCGAAACCCCATATGCTCTCGGCCGGGTCATTACCGGGCAGAAAAACTATGGCAATGGCGAGGTGGCGCGGGTGGTGTTTCTTGATCCGGGCGGCATTGTGGGGGAGACCTACCACATCAAGACGCCGCCCGGGACCGACCTCCTCCATCCAATAGCAATTGTTCAGGTGCTGGGGCAGCAATATCGCAGCGTCAAACTCTTGAACCGCGGGCCCTACCCAGTAGCGCTGACGTCGTGGTTCATCCCGGGTTTTGTTTCCGTCGGCTATCTTCGGCTCGGCGTGGGCGACACCGGAATCCTGCCGCTTTACGACATCGGCGCACGCAGGGCGGCGATGATGATCACGGCGTTGCTCAGCCCGACGACGCCGAACTTGATCACCACCGTCCTAGCCAGCGACTGGGAGCTGTGCCGGCCAAATAATTGCTACGGGTCCTTTGCCGGGACGGTGAGCTCGCTCACCGGCAGCGCCACCGGTCTAACGACCGGCGAACTTCGACTGCAGATGCGGGGCCGTTTGAGGCTTACGCGCTCGACTCGCGGGATCGATCTCGCCCGCGCCAATATCGACTTGCTCGACCTGCTCGACGAGGGTTCCGGGGCCGGCGAGCTGGCCGAACTGGCGCTGCCCGGCGGCGTGCGGCTTGTGCCGCGCTGGAGCCGCGGGCCGACCACGCTGTTTTCCGAAGTTCCGCCGCCCGGGGCGCAGCCCATCCTTCGGATCCAGGTCACGCGCCGTGGGGACAGTCTCGATTTCTTGCTGAACCTGGCTGCGAGCGGGCTTGCCGAGACACCCGAGCTATGCTCGCCGACAAACCCGACTGTCACCGATCTCGCTAGCCGATTGGTAATCTACGACAGCCGGGGCCGGCTCCTGGACGCAGGCACGAACGAGCCTTGGGAATGCATCGGCGAGCCGCACGAGCCGAGCGCGCTGCTGCTGCAATAAGAACTTGGCCGAGCGAATTTTGTCCGTCGCAGAGCCACTCGCAGTCTTCCGGGCAAAGCCACTCATACCAACCTGATTAGGTGCTGACCTGCGCGAGCCAAGGGTAAGAGCACAACGAGCGGATGCGGCCGGTTTCGCTGAGCAGCCAGTTCCAGGCATCACAGCAGCCATTGATGATGTCTTCGGTGGTGCGAAAGACGCGGTG
>DATJSH010000292.1:0-5099 GCA_035504235.1 Allostellaceae bacterium
CCGGCGCTGTGACCTCGTCTATCGCGCGCCCGCGTACTCGACCTGGGCGAACAGATACGGCACCCGGTTCGGCTGCACCTGCTGCAGATAGGAAACCTGCGGGGGGTTGCAGTCCCAGGCGCCGTTGTCGTCCTGCGAGACCTGCAGCGCATATTGGGTGTGCGGCTGCAACGTCATCGTCTGCGAGCTGCCGGACTGCGGCAGGCAGTTCTCGACGCTGAACGTGTACCGGCCGGGCGCGAAGTCGCGATAAAAGACCATGCCCTCGCCGATCGTCGAGATTGGCGCGCCGTCGACATAGAGCAGCGGCGGGTGGAACGACTCGCCGGGGAGCAACTGGCGCAGGAACCAGACACGTGCCTGCCCCGGCGGAACCGGCGGCGCCTGGTCGGGGGTCGCGGCAAGCGCCACGCCGGCCAGTGCGACGAAAGCGAGGACCATCGCCGACGCCACCGCTCGTCGTATCGAAAGTGCTGACTTCATGGCACCATCCTCCTCGTCGAGGCACATGGCGATCGGAGAGAGCGGATGAAAGTGCTCAAAAACGCGCGGCTGATCGACGGCACTGGAGACGCCCCGGTCGCCAATGCGGCGATCGTCATCGACGGCAATAAAATCAAAGCCATCTCGGCAAAGACCGAGAGCGACTTTCCGGCCGGTGCCGAAATCGTGAACTGCGCCGGGATGACGGTGTTACCCGGCTTGATCGATTGCCACGACCATATGGCCAATCACCGCTACGATTTGGCGCATCGCTGGGGTATCGACGAGCCGGAAAGCGCACGGCATCTGCGCACCGCCGCGGTGCTGCGCCAGACGCTTGAAGCCGGCTATACGCTGATCCGTGACGCGGGCGGGCTCGATGCCGGGTTCAAGCGGGCGATCGACGAGGGGCTGACCGTCGGCCCGCGCCTTTTGATCTCGATCTCGATCATCTCGCCGATCGGCGGGATCGGCGACCGCATGGCGCCGTCGGGCGATTGCTGCTGCGTGCCGGGCGACCCGCTATTGCCGAGCGGCGTCGCCGAGACCCTGACGGATGTGCGCCCGGTGGTGCGCCGGATGGTGCGCGCCGGCGCCGACGTCATCAAATGCGCGACGACCGGCGGCGCCAGCTCGCGCCCCGGCCACGGGCCGCGCGACAGCGCCTTCAACCTCGATGAGATGCAGGCGCTGGTCGACGAGGCCCACGCGCTCGACCGCCGGGTGATGTGCCATGCGCTTGGCGGACGGGGCCTCGACATCGCGATCGAGGCCGGCGTCGATTCGATCGAGCACGGCTGCTATCTCGACGAAGACCCGCGCCATCTGGAGTTGATGGCAAAGCGCGGCATTGTCTTTGTGCCGACCCTCCTCGTCTATGAATATCACCGCAAATCGCCCCAGCCGCACGTTCGCGAGCGCGCGCAGCACCTCTTTGAGCACCACATCGTGGCGATCAAGAAGGCGCTGGCCGCCGGAGTGAAGGTGGTCGCCGGCACCGATGCCGGCGGCCACGGTCACCCGGCCAATGCCGGCGAGCTGCGTTGCCTGGTCGATGCCGGGATGACGCCGATGCAGGCGATCCAGGCCGGCACCTCCTGGGCCGCGGCCTGCTGCGGCAAGGAGGCCGAACTCGGCACGGTCGAGAAAGGCAAGCTCGCCGATCTCGTTGTCGTCAACGGCGACCCGCTTGCCGACATCGCCGTCCTGGGCGACGCGAATAACATCGCGCTGGTGATGAAGGACGGGCAGGTCGCGGCCAATCGGATGAAGTGAGGTATCGTCCCGGCCTTCGCCGGGACGATACCTCAAACCTTTGCGTGCTTCAGCACGAAGTCGCGCGCCAGCTCGCAGGCTCGGCGCGCGGCGTCCGATGTCGGGTCGCGCATCACAAAGGTGTGCGGCTGCCCGTCGAATTTGTGCAGCTCGATCGTCCCGCCCTTGGCGCGCCAGGCGGAGGTGAACTTGTCGGCCATATCGGGCGTGACGTTATCGTCGGCCGTGCCCTGCAGGAGAATAGCCGGCGGCAACGCGCCGGTCTCGCCCGCCTCGACAATGCGCTGCGGACTGCCCTCGCCCATCTCGGCTTCCGAGTTCCAGTACGCGTCGTGCGATTGGATCAGCGGCGTGCGGCCCTTTTCCTTGACCATCCGGTAGCGCGCGAGCGGGTCCGAGATTGGCCAGCACAGCACCAGATAGGGCAGGCTGGCGTCGAGGGCCGGCGCCTCGGCAAGCGGCAGGGCGGCATAGCGTGGATCGTTTGGCTTCAGCGCGCTCAACAGGAGCTGATGCGCGCCGCTCGACGTGCCGAGCCCGCCGACCAGCTCGGCGCGGCTGCCGAATTCCGGGGCATGCGCCTTCAGCCAGCGCGTCGCGCAGTGGATGTCGGCGATCGAGGCGGGATAGCGATGCTTGGGCGGCATACGGAAATCGACCGCCAGCACGACAATCCGGCTCTTGGCGAGCGCTTCGTCGAGCGGCGCGTTGTTGAGCCGGTCGCCCCCGGCCCAGGCCCCGCCATGCACCTCGATCAGCGCCGGAAAAGGGCCGTTTCCCTTGGGTTTGTAAAGCCGCGCCAAGAGCGGGCCATCCTCGGAGCGACGGTATTCGAGATCGCGGATTTCGATCTCATGGGTGGCGGTGATGGCGACATCATTCGGCATGGCACTCTCCTGTCGGAGACAGGGTGCACGCCCTCGCGGGTAATGCCAAGCACGCCGCGTTCGCGCGACCGCCTGCGCATGGTGGTGAGACGCCCCGCCTGGCGCCGCGGTGCGCCGCGTTGGCAGCGGCCGCCGGAGTTTCGGGCTGTCGAAAGTCTGATGGTGCCGCTTGCCGCCGACGGACGCACGGTCGACAAGATCATGGGGTTGTCGATCACCTTCGACGCGAATGGCCGAATGATCCGAACGGCCATCGGGTTCATGTCGAATTAACCAGTTTGGCCGAGTCTCACGTCGTACAACGCGGCGGGGGGACTGTGAGCCATCAACCGGAACGATTGCGCGAGTTGGCGTCGTGGTATCGCGAATATGCCGAACGGACCGGCAATCCGGCGATTTGGGACGTGCGCATCCGCACCGCTGAGGATCTCGAAGCCGAGGCCGCGCGGCTCGAATTCCCGCCCGAGATCGAGACTTGATCGAGACCTGATCGGGACCTGAGCTAAGCGGCTGCCTTGGGCTGCGGCGCCCGGGTCGTGGTCGAGCCGGCCGGCTCCGGCTTGGCGGCCGTCGACGCTTCCTCTTCCTTCCCGGCAAAGCGCGGATAATACGACGATGCGTAGCTTCCCTCGGGCGCCGAGTGGAAGGAAGTCATCGGCGCGCCGGGCAAGTCGAAATAGGCGGGCCGCGCCGACGCCGGGCAATAATGGAAGACGATGCTCTTACGGGTGTAGGCGGGGTTGACGATCGGCGCGCCGCCATGCGCCAGATCGGAATGCCAAATCAGCAGCGTCCCCTTCTTCGGCCAGAAATATTCGAGCCGGCGGTCGAGCCGCAGTGCCTCCTGGTGCAGCCACGCCAGATGGTGGTTGTGCAGATCGTGGCCGTGAGCCTCGGTGTTCCAGTGGCGCCCCTCGCCATAGAAGAAGTCGTCGAAGCGGTGACTGCCACGGTAATACATCAGCTCGCCGCTGCCGGGCCTGACGTCCTCGAGCGCGACCCATGCAGCCGCCAGCGCGAGCGCCGGCTTGACCACGACATAGGCGGTGTCCTGGTGGATGGCCTGGGTGCTGCCGACCTGGAAATGCAAGCCCTGATGCACCGCGGCCGGCTCGCCGAAAATGATCTCGAGCGCGCGTCGCAACTTGGGCGCAAAGGCCATAAGCAGCGAGCGGCGGGTGACCATGTACGTGTCGAGCACCTTGGTGAGCGCCCGGTTTACCTGCGCCTCGCCGAGCCGCTTGATCTCAGGCCCCTCGGTCACCCACATGTCGGGGCGGGTGTCGAACATCTCCTCGACCTCGCGGAGATACGCATCGATGAGCTCGCCGTCGATCGCGTTTTCGATGATGCAATAGCCGTTGGCGATAAACCCCGAGACCAGGTCGAACTCTTCTTCGTTGATGAGGCCTTGCTTGAGCCGGCGTACGGCTTGCGCGTCGGCGCCCTTCTTATCGATCCACAGCGGGGAAAACGGCGAGCCGATACTGGCCATCGAAATGCTCCTCCCGTCAGAATACTATAAAAACATCGGCAATTTTCACATAAAACTTGTGGTTAATTTACCGGCTTGCGGTGTTTCCCTGCAGTGTCCGCCAGGATCGCATTCTGGTCCCCGCCGGGGATTGCGGCGATCTCGCTGACCAGCTTGCGGACCATCGCTTCGGTGAAGGTCCCGAAATTCTCGACCTGCAGCAGAAACGCGCCGGGTCCGCCGATGACGTTCTGCCGATAGTATTCGGGCAGGCCTCCCGGTGGCTGGGTGTGCATGATAAAACCCGGGCCGGCATCGGTATTGATGATCGCCAGCCCGTTGATCGTGATACCGGCGCCGACAGCCTGGTCGCGCGCCTCGGTGACCACCGGGCCCGAGTTGTTCGTCCCGTCGCCCGAGATGTCGATGATCCGCTTATCGGCGCTGTCCTTCGCCGCGGCGAGACGCTGCATGGAAAAGCCGATCGCGCTGCCGATCGCGGTGCGGCTGGCGAAGGAGCGGGGCGCCTTGAGGATCGCCGCGCCGACCGCGGACGCGTCCTCCCCGTTGCCGATCGTCGTCCAGTCGACAACGATCTGCTGGTCGAGTGTGTCCGACCATTCGATATAGGTTACCGCGATGGCCCGATGTGCTCCGTCGCCGATGGCCTTGAGCACGCGCGGGTCGGTGAGCGCCGCGGCATATCCCTTGCGCTGTAGCTCGAACTCGCCCTCGTTGATACTGCGCGAGACGTCGGCGGCGAGCACCAGCAGAACATCGACGCCGTCAGCGTGCGCCGGCGCCCCTGCCAGCAAACATGGAGCCAGCGTGCCAAGGATCAGGGCGGCGAGCGGCGCGCGGGTCATCCGGTCAGCTCGCGGCGAACGATGGCCGCTCCCTCGACCATCGCCTTGAGCTTCGCGGCGGCGCGCGCCCGCGGCAGGTACTTCATGCCGCAATCGGGCGCCGCGACGAGCCGC